>DATKWG010000024.1:0-6370 GCA_035529675.1 Anaerolineae bacterium | reverse complement strand
GCAGCCGAGAGTGCGGTGCTGAATGGCGTGACCCTGTCTCTTGAAACCGAGGTATCCGGCTTTCTCAGAGAAGGGAAGCAGATCAAGGGGGTCACGACGAAAAGAGGAGCATTCCGCTCCCGGTGGGTGATAATCGCGGCCGGTCTCTGGGCCGATGAGCTGATGCGCCAGGCTGGCCTGGATGGCTTTCGCATCACGCCGCGCAAGGGGGAGTACTATGTCCTGGATCGGATGGCTGTGGGCCAAGTTCAGGGCGTTCTGTTTCCGTGCCCAACGCCTGTCAGCAAGGGCATACTGGTCACCCGCACCGTACACGGCAACCTGCTCTTGGGACCGAACGCCAATGATGTCCAAGCCAAAGACGATCTCGGGGTGACCGCGCCTGGCCTCGAGGAGGTGATGGCTGGCGCGCTCCGGTTGGTGCCCTCTCTTGATCCAGGCCATATCATCAGTGTATTCGCGGGGTTGCGCGCCGCCGGCAGCACCGGTGATTTCGTCATCGAGATCCCCGAGGGGCTCTCTGGATTGCTGGTGGTCGCGGGCATCGAGTCGCCGGGCCTAACAGCCTCGTCGGCCATCGCCGAGTATGTGGTCTCGCTGCTGGGTGAAGCCGGACTGAGGCTTGTCTCACGGTCAGACTACAACCCCGTCAGGAAGGGCATCCCCCGCTTCTCACGGCTGAGTCGAGGTGAGCAGGAATCGCTCATTGCCCAGGACCCACGTTATGGGAATGTGGTTTGCCGTTGTGAGACGGTCACCGAGGGCGAGATCGTCGCCGCCTGCCACGGCCCGATCCCCGCGCGCACCTATGATGCCCTGAAGAGGCGCACCCGAGTGGGCACTGGCCGATGCCAGGGGGGCTTCGACACACCTCTGGTCATCAGCATCATGGCTCGCGAATTGGGCGTTTCCCCATTGCAGATCACCAAGAAGGGTGGTCGCTCTAACCTCCTCTCTCGCAGAACCAAAGAGGTCGCTCCGTGAACCGGCTGAGTTGCGACGTGCTGGTGATTGGCAGCGGTCCCGCCGGACTTGCTGCGGCCTACGAGGCCCGGCGACACGGCGCTGCACGGGTGACGGTCATAGAGCGCAACGACGATCTCGGTGGCATCTTGCCACAATGCATCCACAATGGTTTTGGCCTGCGCGTGTTCAAGAGCGACCTCACTGGCCCCGAATACGCGAGCCGTTGGATCGAGAGGGCAAGGAATGTGGGCGTGGAGTTCCTGCCCAAGACGATGGTGCTCGAGATCGACGATGGGCCGAGTGCGGTAGCCGTCGGCGACCGGATGGGTTTGCTTAGAGTTGATGCCCGCGCCCTGGTGCTGGCCATGGGCTGTCGAGAGAGGCCCCGTGGCGCGTTGGCCATCCCGGGCACGCGCCCGGCCGGGGTCTATACGGCTGGCACGGCTCAGCGTTTGGTGAACATAGAGGGGTATGTGCCTGGGAGTCGCCTGGTCATCCTCGGTTCGGGCGACATTGGCATGATCATGGCCCGGCGCCTGACCATCGAAGGCGCCCAGGTGGCAGCCATGGTCGAGATTCTGCCGTACATCAGTGGTCTCAGACGCAATCTGGTACAGTGCGTGCGCGATTATGATATTCCCTTGCAGCTATGTACCACGGTGACCGAGATCCTGGGAAGCGAGCGTGTGGAAGCTGTCATCACCAGCAAGGTGGACGGGAATCGGCACCCATTGCCGGGCACTCACCAGGAGGTGCGGTGCGACACACTGCTCCTCTCCGTCGGGCTGATTCCGGAGAACGAGCTCTCACGCGCGGCCGGCGTGGCCATCGATCCGCTTACGGGAGGGCCCTATGTCGATGAGCGCTATGCCACCAACGTCCCAGGGGTCTATGCGGCCGGAAACGTGGTCCAGGTGTACGATCTGGTGGATGACGCAACGGAGAGCGCATTGCGAGCCGGCCGATTTGCCGCCGAATTGGCCCGCCGGGGACCACGCGACTTTGCCAGGGCGATTCCAGTCTTGCCCGGGAGCAACGTGAGGCACGTCGTTCCACAGCGACTACACCCGGATTCTCTGACCGACGGCGCAGTGCAGCTCCAGTTGCGGGTGCGAGAACCCGTGGAGGAGGCCGTGGAAGCTCAGGTCAAGGACGGGGATGATCTCCTAGCCACCAGACGGCTGAGATACGTGAGGCCCTCGGAGATGGTCACTGTGGAGCTGGACCCGGCGCTAGCGCACGCCGTAGAGAGAGCTGAGGCCCTGCGGGTTGACATCGTACACTAGCCCAGGGGTGGGTTGAAGAGGGGAGCGATCGCTTGCCAGAACTACGCCAGTTCATCTGCGTGGTCTGCCCCGTGGGGTGCATCATCGATGCCACGGTCGAGGATGGCCAGTTGCTCGAGGCCCACGGACAGGCCTGCAAGCGGGGCATTGCCTACGTTCACGAGGAGCTGACCTGCCCCAGGCGCATGTTGACCACCACAGTGCGGGTCATCGGTGGCAGTCTGCCCTTGGTGCCTGTCCGCTCGTCCGAGGCCCTGCCCAAGGATCTCCTGCTCCAGGTGGCCACCAGGCTGCGGGAAGTGGTGCTCGAGGCTCCCGTGACTGAGCACCAGATGGTGATCGAGGACGTGTTCGGCACTGGAGTGGACATAATCACCAGCCGCGAGATGCCCTGCGCCAGAGAGACGGGGTGACTGTTCTGGGAACCATCGCTGCCCAAGGGCACAGTTGGTCCCGCTCAGGGCCAAGGGTCGCCTCGGCGACGGCGGGTGGGGCGACGGTGCCGCTCCTCGCGCATCCCCGGCGCGAACCAGGGTGGATCATCGAGGTTGATGTAGGCCAGCAGTATGCTCAAGCTAGTACTCTGTCAAAGTGACTAGGGTGCATGGAACCTGGTAGGATGCGAGGAGTCTGGCGCCTGCAGGAGAAACCGGACATGCCAGGAAGAAGCTGTCCGGTCGATTCGATCGATGACGAGAGGGAAGGAACCACTGTCGTCCGGCACCTCGCCTGCCATCATACTTGCACCAAGCCCAATCACCTCTATCGATCAGTTTCAGATGGACAGAGTACTAGCGGGCAAACGCTCGGAAGGGATTGACATGAGTCAGGCGCTGGATGGTTGGCTGGTCTACGCCGGCCGCTTGCAGTTTGGGCAAGAACTGCTCATTGATGTAGGTGTAGGGCTGAGGTGTGCCACCACCTGATTGGGCTGGATCGTACCAGCCTCGATCGTGGCTGAGTAGCAGGTGATCGCCCAAGTTGGCATCCAACACCCGCTGGATGAGTTGGATATAGAAATCATCGTCAGAACCCGGGCTCCCAATTGCATCGTACTCTATCCAGGCTCCACGTCGAGCCATTTCCAGATGAAGTTCAAGGCGCGGCTCAGACTGGGCATGAATCCAGATGAAGCGCTGTGATGTGTAGCCAACCTCCTCAATGATGTCGAGCTGATCCCGCACTACCAGGCCTCGGATAGTGTGACTGCCGATGGTGGCGTTGGTGACAGATCCAGCAGCGGCGGCAGCACGCAGTATCTTGGCTTCGGTCTCCGTCATTCCGCTGTCACCTGCGCTAAGCTTGATCCACCCGGCCTGGACCCCCGATTCCTCGATCTCGCCCTGTAGCTCGCCAACCATCCAGTCCCTAAGCTGGGCTTCATCAGCCTGATGTGCCCAGTCTGGAATCCACGGCTCGCGATAGATGCCGGTCGGAACGACCAACGGGAATCGAGTAGCCTCGGAAACAGCTCTGTCGATGTCGGCCCGCCGTCCAACTCCAACGGTGCTACATTCGACAATGGCTGTGACGCCCACAGCTTGGGCTTTGGCGATCTCTGGCGCCATCAAGGCGATGACATCGGCCGCCTGGGCCTGACCATAACCGGGCTGATCCCCGGTGCGTAGGTCAACAAAGACATGCTCATGGGGCAGAATCATCGCCAGTTCATTGGCGTTTCTGGGACCAAGAGTAGTGATTAGTTGAGGCACGTTCCCCTCCTCGAACTCACCTGGGATGGCAGACTTTATTCACTACAGCGACGTTCCGATATCACAACGATCGGCTATCCACCCGTCGTGGCGTCTGCCGCGAGAAAGCGGTAGTAGGGAAGTGCTCCTGACAGACACGGGCATTGGGCGGAAAGGCGAAATGAGCTGTGCGCGACTCGCTGGGCTAGCAACCTACCGCGACGGCAAGCCTGCTGCCCCAATGGCGCATAACGGTTAGCATAACGCGCTTGGCCGGTGCGTTGTGAGCACCTTCGCTATGAGACCAATTACAAGCGCGTTTGACCGCCGATTTGCGCGGAGGTCTGCCAGAAACTGGTCAGCGTCATCGTCGGCGAAAGTAGTTTTCGCCTGTAACTCTGAGCTCGCCAATCGCATGACCAAAAGTGAACATGCAATCTCGGGAGAGAAGGCACCCCTGTAATCCGGGTGATCCGATACAACCTCCAAAAGGTTTTGTACCGATTTATCCAGAACATCTGGTTCCCAATCACCGGCTGCTTTGCAGTGATATAGAAGATCCAATGCCAATTGCTTCAGGCTCGACATATGTAGTTCCCGTAATGTGACCATTGTTCTGCAATGACCGTGTTCTTTTGCTTGGCGGCCCAACTTATACTTCTACAGAACCTCTCTGCATAAGCACTCCTACTGTGTGGTTATGAAGAAACGTTCTGCAGAAGCACCGGATACTTCCATATTCCAGAAGTCTTCTGCATGGTGTCCCCTGCAGGGTTTCTTTGCAGAAACAACCGGCATTGTATCAGAGTGACGCTCCTTGAGCAAATCCAGATTTCCGGAGGCGCGCATGCAATTCGGCGGACTACTTGTGGAACAAGACCTACGACGGAGCCGATCGCTCTCCTGGCACTTGCGGCGCAGGAGGTCGGATAGGTCCAGGAGGGTAGGTTAGGGAAGATGCAACAGAGCGAAGAAGCCGTGGCGCAGTGGGTGCGCCTCCACGTCGGCTAGAGGCATAGGGGCTGAGGAGATACCAGGGGGGCAGGGGATGCGGCGATGGTGAAGGTGCGCCTTCGACCAAGATGATGACGGCAAAGGGGCCATGTAGACGGTGTAGGAGGACCTCAACGCCCGGGAAAGAGGACTCCGAGTGATGTTGTCTGGGCGAGATGCGGTGGCGACCCTTCTGGCGGGTGAGCGCCTTGACCTTCTCGCTCTCATCGGCACGGACGGAGTTGCGGCTGAGGGTATCGCGCACGTAGTCCAGTCCCTTGGTCACGATCTCTGGATCCGTCGAGGCACAGCACTGGCCCAATAGGTACTCCAGCACGTAGACCGGCACGTTGAAACCGGTCCTGGTCTGGCGCACCAGGTCCTTGCGCGCCACTCGGCCCGGGAAGGCGTCGGCCAACTTCTGATCGAGCTCATCCAACACAAGCATTTCCCGTATCATGTCCAGTTCATCCTCACCACAAGTCTACCTCGCTGATGGCCTCCTGCTCGGCCAACACCTCGTCGGTGACAGCGTCGCTCAGGGGCCAGCGCACCTGATCGCCCGGCTCCAAAGCGCAGCCCATGGGCAGGAAGACGTCAAGGGTCGAGGGCGTGCCCGGAGTCACAACGCAGCTCAACGGTGGCATCACCGAACTGCCAGCCTTTTCCAGGCCGAGAGTCACCTGGCGGGGCTGGTCGAAGATGCTCGTGGCCATGGGCTCCAGAGTCACTCTGAACTGGGCGGTGCCAATCACAGCTGGCAGCCTTGCTCGCACTCCAACCGGTCGTCCCACGACCTGCTGGATCACCGTCAGGTGGGGCACCACCAGCTCCTGAAGCGAGAGGCCGCCGTGGACGTAATTGTATGGCCCTGGGGTGCGGAAGGAGCCAACGCCCCTGGGGAACCAGGCCACCAGGTCCTGGCTCCCAGACACCGGGACGCGCAACTGCTCCGTCTTGCCCAGGTCGGGTCCCACCAGGCAGCGGGACTTCCTAGCCAGCGCGGGGGCTGTTCGGACGCTCACCTTTTCGTGCTCCCGCAGGTTGACCTCGGCCTGGGTGTAGGCGCAGGTGAGGATCAATTGGGCGGCCAGCCGGCGGGCGACCTCATCCGGCTCGTCCTCTGTGGTGGCGGACAGGCCATAGGCGCTCTCAAGCTGAGCGAAAAAGAGGCCATCCAGCTTCTCGCCTTTCAGCTCAGCCAGTGTGACCTGTGCCTGGGCTAGAAAGCGGAGCAGGGCGTCGTCGAAGTTGCCCAGCAGCGTCTCACGGGCGCGTTCCAGGTTGGCCAGGTTGTACTCCCAGAAGGCGCGCCCTTTGCCGATGGAGCGAGCGGCCAGGCGGGGCAGGAGCTCCCTGATCTCATGGGCCACCTGGGGATCTTCGGGAAAGTCAAAGCCCTGACGGCGCAAGAAACGATACAACCGCTCGCGG
>DATKWG010000023.1:0-2549 GCA_035529675.1 Anaerolineae bacterium | reverse complement strand
AACTCGCTGCAGCAACGCACAATGCAACACTCACACTCGGCTCGGTTCAGTAAGCACCTCCTGTTCCAGGCGACGACGGTCTTGGGCTCGAAAGCTACTACCGGTGATGATCACAATCTCGGCTTGATGGGCCAGCCGATCCAGTCCAGCAGAGGCCATCAGGGGGTCCCCCAGCAATTCTGGCCACTCATTGGGGGCTCGGTTGCTGGTCAGTAGAATGCTACCCCGCTCATATCGTTCGTTGATGACATCGTACAGGTCCTCGGGAGCCGGGGAGCGCAGCGGTTTGAGGCCGAAGTCATCGAGGATGAGCAAGTCAGGACGAAGGTAGGTCTGAAACCGTCGTTCCAGGCTGCCATCAGCCCTTCCGCCGTGGAGGTGCTGGAGCATCTTGTGAGTGTTCACAAAGAGGACGGCGAATCCCTGCCGACAGGCCTCATGGGCCAAGGCATGGGCCATGTGCGACTTGCCCACGCCCGTGGGTCCGCAGATCAGAACATTCCGTTTCCGTCGGATGTAGTCGCAACTGGCCAACTGAAGGATCTGCTGGCGGTTGAGGGCAGGGTTAAAGTCAAAGTCGAAGCGCTCCAGGGTCTTGTTGGTGTTGATGGTGCCCCGGCGCAGACGCAGGGCCAGCTGTTTCTGAGCCCTCCGTTCCACCTCATCCTGCAGCAGGCGGGAGAGGAAGTCGACGTAGGTCCACTTGCCGTCGATGGCCTGTCGGTTACGGGCTTCCAGGGTCGCCAGAATACCCGACAACCGCAGCTGCTTGAGGTAGGGGGTGAGTTGGTGTGCCACGTTGTGGCCCGTCAGTTCCACGATACACCTCCTCCCAGGTGGCCGACCAACTCTGCGGCTCGACGCACAAAAGCCCGGGCTGGTGGTGCGGGAGGCAACTCAACCAACGCTTCCCCTTCCAGACGATGGACCAGGATGCGCTTGATGGTTTTGTACGCCGGATCCCCAAAGTGCAAGGCTCGCACGGAGGCAGCCTCCAGCCGCTCATCGCCGAAGCGTTCGCTCAGCCGAACGAGACGGCCGGCAGTATGCAGGCGGTCGATCACGGGATCATCCAGCAGCCGGGTGACCACCTCGCTGGTGGCCGTGCCGATCTCTGCAGCTGCCTCCCGGACCCCGTCACGGGTGCGGATCAGGCCAGGCACCTTCTCCGGAGGGAGGTGGTCGAGGTTGGTTTTCCGTTCTCCGGGCCGTTGGGCTCGAGGATGAGTGGCGATGAGATGATACTCCATGCTGTAGATGTGAACATCCCGCGCACCGCCACGCACGCGCAGTTTCTGGCCGATGAGGCGGAAAGGAGCCGAGTAGTAAGCCTTGTCGAAGGTGATGTGGCAGTCTCGGTGCAAGGTGACCGTTTTCCAGGTGGCCAGATCGTAGCGCGTCTCCGGCAAGGGCTTCAGCTGGGCTCGCTCGACCTCCTGAAAGCGGAGCAGAGGCTCTTCCTTGGTTGTGCCATGGATGCGCAGCCCAGCGACCGTATTGACCCAGCGCAGCACGTCTCGGTTGGCCTGGGTGATGGTTGTCGGCTCCCGACCGCCGAGGAAGTTGCGCTTCACGTAGTGCACGCCGCCCTGCTCTACCTTGCCTTTGTGCCTGGGCGTCCTGGGACGGCAGGGGCTGACCAGGAAGCCGTAGTGTTCCGCACACTCGCGGTAGGCATACTGGACTTCTGGATCGTCCCAGCAGGCCCGGACCATGGCCGCTTTCAGGTTGTCGATGACCAGACGCTCTGGCGCACCGCTCAGGAACTCGAAAGCGTGGCAGTGCAGCATCAGCCAAGTGCCCACCTTCTGGTCGAACACGAACTCCACGTACTGATGGCGACTCCAGGACAGCGTCAGCACAAAAGCCCACGTCTTCCGCAGCATGCCGCTCTCCGGGTCGATCATCCGACCCGCGTAGCCAAAGTCCACCTGGCCTTCCTCACCCGGCTTGCGTTCCACGCGCACCGTTGCCTCTGGCAACCGAGGATCGATGTTGCGCACAAAACGGCGCACAGATGAATAGCTGCCGGTGTAGCCCCGCTCTTTCAGACGCTGGTGGATGGCGGCCATCTCTACACTCTCTTTGTGCAACTTTGTCACGATGTCGCGATAGAGCTCCACCGATGACACGTTCTGGGGCGGTTGGGCATTGGGCAGCGTCGCTTCCAGCAACGCCTGCAGTTCCTCGATCGGTGGCAGTGAGCATTCCAGCAAGCCCTGCTCGGCTGCCCACTCACGATATCGTTTCACTGTCTGGCGGTGCATACCGGTTGCTCGGTTCACCGCCCGGTCACTGCGATCGGCTTGGATATATCGCAGCAGTTCTCGAATTTCCATCGTGTCTTTTCTCCTGCTTGGCATGATTTCCTCCGGTCCCTGATGGGTCTCGACCGGAAGGATACCCGATCTGCAGGAGTTTCACCACCACGCTGGTACATCTTGGGTGAACATGGGTGGTACACCATGGGTGAACATCACTGGTATAGTATAGCCCGGCTACTGACAAGGACCCACCGGCGCAAGAACTGACGCTCGACCATGCCAAGC
>DATKWG010000022.1:0-3536 GCA_035529675.1 Anaerolineae bacterium | reverse complement strand
AACTCGCTGCAGCAACGCACAATGCAACACTCACACTCGGCTCGGTTCAGTAAGCACCTCCTGTTCCAGGCGACGACGGTCTTGGGCTCGAAAGCTACTACCGGTGATGATCACAATCTCGGCTTGATGGGCCAGCCGATCGAGTCCAGCAGAGGCCATCAGGGGGTCCCCCAGCAATTCTGGCCACTCATTGGGGGCTCGGTTGCTGGTCATTATGTGGAATATGGCGGAATGTCAAATCCGGAGCTGATTGTGGGTGCATTCGTCAGCCCTCCGGGGCAGTTGTGGCTTGGCGTGCGCGTAGTTGCGTGCTGAGGATTGGCACGAGGTACAATGGCTCAACTCGTGTGGTGTCTGCCCAGATGGTGTGGGTTGATCCGCGAGCCGCGCCACCAGTCGGTCTAGAGCGGCCAGGTCTCCGTTGACGGCTGCATGCTCTTCGTCTGCGAGGGGCACCTCCTGTAGCAGGCGGAGCAGATTCGACTTGGCCTCCAGAAGTTGTCCCCAGCTCGACTCCTTGGGCTTGTAGAAATCGCAACGTGGGCAAGCGAGGCGGTGAAGGCACTGGTCAAAGAACTCATAGCTGCACAGGCCATGTCCCAGATCATAGTAGCGCCATGGTTCTCCGCAGGCGGCTGCTGCGCTCTTGAGCACATCTTGGTCAATGAGCACTTCAATGGCCCGCACATTGCGGGCAAAGTAACCCGCATCGGCATAGGCCTTGGCCAACCGGGTGGGCTCCAGGGCCACGTAGCTCTGGGTCGTAGCCGGGGAACGATGTCCCAACCAGGCTTGCAGTTCGCTCAGTGACATGGGTTCGCGGGAATTGAAGAGCTGACTGGCAATGGTTGCACGGGCCCGGTGGCTTGTGATGGGGCCGCGGGCATCTTCCATCGGAACGTTGGCCTTGCGGCAGAGCATGGGAATGAGGCTGCGGTTGATGTACTCGCGGCGAAGGGGCCGGGCCCGGTAGCAGAAAAGGAAATGGACCAATTCACCTGTCTTGCGGTCCTGACAGTGTGGCTGGAAGGGCCGCGATCGCTCCCAGGTCTCAATCGCTTCCCCGACAGCCGGATCGACAGGTTTCGTGAAGGCTGTCCCTGTCTTGTTGACGGGAACGTCCAGTAGACAGACGGCATCCTTGGGCAATATCTCGCCGGTAGAGCGGACACTCACGTCGGAGGTTTGCCATCGGACACATCCCACGCGCAGCCGGGCAATCTCATCACTTCTGAGGCCCGCAAAGAGCCAGACGACGGCCAGGGCGCGCACGAACTCGATGGGGTAGGACTTGGTGCACGACAGGTCCTCTGTGCTCATGTCCAGCCCGGCCCACAGAAGTCTCGCCCAGATGTCGGACGCAACGGTGCGAGGTGCTGGGCCGATGAGCGCTTTCACGCTACGCGGCGTGGCCAAGGCTCGCCAGGGATCGAAGCTACGGGGGATCCAGTCCCAATCCTGGCAGTCGGCGAAGAACACTCGTAGAGCACTGAGATAGGTGTCCTTGGCACGCGGCGAGAGGGGCTGCCTTTCGTGGATGGAACCGCTAGCTCGCGGACCGACGTAGTCACCAGCCCGCATTCGGTTGATGGCAGCCACGTAGCTGACCGCCAATTGCCGATTCCACTGCGATGGTGAGGTCACCGCGGGGTGACAAGCGTGCAACCAGCGGCCTGCTTTCAGGAGTGCCGTACGATTACCTCGGCGGGTGTTCGGTGCCAGGGTAGATGTGCTCTCCCAGCGATGAACCCATCCCACCCATTCGCCATCGATTTCATCCTGAACCGCTGGTGGACTGCTGCCTGCAGGCCGGTTGGGGGTGGCAACCCCCAGTGGTTCATCCAGGAAGCCCAAGGCAGCGAGGGCCCTGCTGAGCTGAAGGAAGTGCGAGCGGCGACACACGGAGCAGCCACGCCGGAATTCATCCAAGCCTTCGGCAGTCAGGTCGTCCAAGCGGGGGCTTTGGTTGAGCAACAGGGCCTCGCATACCGTCGACATGAGCCCTGTGTTCTTCCCGGCGGCATAGCCCCATCCAGAGAGGCTTTCCTGGACAGGCTTCAACGCCGCATCCACAGCCTGGAGGCCAAAGACCTTCCTGGCCAGTGCCACCCGATCGAAGTTACCCAGGAGGCGCACCTGGCGAAAACAGCCCAAGAGATAGGCCACAGCGATCAGGTACTGCCGTCCTGCGCCATCGACCAGGGGGCCGTTTTCGCAGAAGAACTGAGCTTGCGTGCGGCCCAGGATATGACGCCACACCTCTGACGACCAGCCCCAGTACGCGCAGCCTTCGCGCTGGCAGGTCCGCAGCAGCGCCGCCGCGGCCATGTCTCTGTCTGAATGCCTGCCCGGCACGAGTGCCAGGGCATCTTCCACCGGGTCCAGAAGTCGGCGCAGCGCATCTCGGATCCGGCGGGCACCGTCCCGTCCACTGTCCCCCCAGCGGCGTTGACTCTGAGACAGGGCTTGCAGGCCCTCCTGCTCGAACTGGGTCAGCGTAGGGTCCTTGTCATAGGCGTTGAGTTCTACCGGCGAACACCAGTGCCGCCCCACGTCCATCTCAGCCTTCGGCAGCACAGTCAGGTAGGTCATTGTGGCCCTCCCTGCTCCAGGAAGGCCCCTGACAGACTAAGAACACGATGAGCGTGTATCTGGGCCATCCCTTGGGCCAAGCGTTGGGCTAGATCGCGACCCGACAGGTGGATGTATTGCTGGGTGGTTTGGGGATTAGCATGACCGGCAAACTGCGCGATTTCATGGGTGTCCCAGCCCGCCCGTGCCAGGTCTGTCAGGCAGAGATGGCGCAAGGTATGGGTGGAAAAGTGCGCCAGACTGGCTTTGTCGGCGATGCGACGAATCACCTTTGACCAGGTCCACTTGGAAATGGGCGCACCCCGATTGCGGCGCGATTCGGAAAGGAATAGGCCGCCCCGCTCCTGGCTCAGCGTTCGTCGATGGGCCAAGTACGCCTTGAGCAGCTCGCCGCTGGCCGCAGAGTAGGGCACTATCCGTTCCCGACCACTCTTCGTGGTCTCAGAGCGAATCCGCAACAGCCGGTAGGCTGGATCGAGATCGTCGGACTGGATCAGGCACAACTCCTCTCGACGCAACCCAGCATCATACGCCAACCCGATCATGCAACGATTGCGGATGAGTTCCTGTTTGGCTTCCTTCAGGAAAGCATGCCACTGCTCATCCGTGGGAATCCAGGGCAATCTCTTGAACCGCGGCAACAGCCCACGGTTGCGCTGGCCTCCAAACGCCTTCCCGGGCGTATAGCGGCCTCGGCCTACCGGATTGACGACGCACCGGCCTTCCTCAACCAAGTAGTCAAAGAACAGCCGCACTGCCGTCAACCGCTGTTGGAGTGTTGCGTTTGACAGACCGGTTGCAGCGTCAGGGCCCACGATCTTGCCACCATGGGGGCTAGGCCGTCGCCGCAGATCGCCGACATACTGGGCAATCTCGTCGCGAGCGGCCTCAGACGCCAAGACCCCGGCCTTTTCGCAGAAGACCAGGAAGTCTTGCACAGCGCG
>DATKWG010000021.1:0-17057 GCA_035529675.1 Anaerolineae bacterium | reverse complement strand
ATCGTGGCCAACCGCTTGGGGCGTTGCCATGAACACTGTGTAATCTCGCAGCCGACCCAGCTCTCTCTCGATCTCGACTTCTTGATAGGCCTTCTTCTGCAGTAGGAGGATGCTAGTCTGCGTGCCTGCGTAGGGCTCGAACGTAACTTGGGGCAGGTCCACACTTGCGATTACGCGAGCTTTTCGCAGTAGCCAGCGCCGGATGAACGCCAAACCTGGGTTGGACAAGATGCTGTCCGGGAGAACAATCGCCATCCGTCCACCTGGGCGCAGAAGGTAAAGACAACGCTCAATGAACAGCTGTTCTGGCGGCATGGATGCTCTTACCTGGCCCTTCTGCATCTCGAAAGTAGCCAACTGAAACTGCTCCAGAATGTGTGGATCGTCGATGGGTATCTTGGAGCCGAAAGGTGGATTGGTAAGTATGATGTCAAAGGCACCGGGTACAATATGATGGGCTACATCATTCGGCGCATCCGTTGGCCATTCGCCTGGCGGCAACAGAGAGTTGGCATGAAACACGTTAGTTGAGTCATCGCCGTGCATGACCAGATTCATCTGGGCGGCTCGTGCCAATACCGGGTTGAAGTCGATGCCCAGCAAGCTGGCGTCGGCAACATCTTTCAGACGCCGTTTTGTGTCACGAATGGCCCGGTCCTCATCCTTGGCCCATTTCCTCAGCTGTTGCTCATAGAGCTGTTCGCGCCAGAGGCCCATGACCGCTACCAGAAAGCCCCCCGTGCCGCAGGCAGGGTCAAGCACTCGCAACCTTGTCCATTCCTGGCGTGGGTAAGTCGTGAAGACCATGCGCACGACCATGTCACACACATTTCTGGGTGTGAAGAACTCGCCGCGATCTCCGCGTAGGTTGGCCCCGACCAGTTGCTCATAGGCAGCACCCTTGACGTCTGCCTGAGTCTGGAGAAGGGAAAACCTCTGAAGCTCTCCCACCACGTAAGCCAACACTCGCTTGTCGAGGCGGAGGCGTTCATTGGGGTCAAAAATGTACGAGTAGTGCGCTTTGACTTGTTCGAACAAATGGTCGATCCTTGCACTAAGGCGCCGCTGGCCGAGGTCCGACCGTCGTTCCTCATTACCAATGAAGAAACGAACCTGCTCCACAGATTCGTCTTCGTCGTAGACCTTGCAGAATATCAGCTTCAGCAACTCCTGAAACGCCGACTCCTTTTGGAGACCCTGATTGCCGTAGATGTAGTTGTGACACCGTTTGAAAGCCGCGATCAACTCCTCATGGGCGGGAGCAAGGTCTGCGAATGTGAGTGGTTTGGGAGCATCGAAGCCGAAGCGTGGGATATCAGTTGCCTCTACAAACGTATAACCGCCGGTACCGCTCGGTACCTTTTCCCATACTTGCAGTTCCGACCCAATCCACATGCCAAAGCGGGCGTTGAGGCACGCTGACATGTATGACTTCAGCTGTTCGACGCCCTTGTCCCGATCCGTCGGCCGCACATCCTCGCGCTTGCACTCAATGATAATCAGAATACTCTCCTGCAGGTGCTCTTTGCCAGGAGAGTATATGGCGATGTCTACTCGTTTCCTAGTACGGCCAAGCCTCACGGCGGATTCAAGCTCAATGTCTTCCCTAGCATACCCATACTCGTCCAGTAAGCTCCGAGCAATCCGTTGCCGCACGCTTTCTTCTGGAGTGTCTTTTCTCAGCTTTCCGGAGACAACGCAACGCAGTCTGCCGGGGGGGGATGAGTGAGATACCTTCCGCGGTCGTAGGATTCCTCCAGCAAGTGAGGCGACGCCACCTCGACCGCCGCCTAACTTCATGCTAGTCGATCAGCCGCACCCCCTCTTCGGCCACGCAGACATAGATTCGCGGGGCAAGCCCGGTGGCCTCCTCATAGGCGCGAGGAACGCACCGAAGGAACTCGTCCACAGCCTCGTCCTCAACCAGGTTCACTGTGCACCCGCCGAACCCCGCCCCGGTCATGCGCGCCCCCAAGACGCCACCCTGCCGCCAGGCAGCCTCGACCATCGCGTCCAGTTCGGGGCAGCTCACCTCATAGTCGTCGCGCAGGCTCAGGTGGGAAGCTCTCATCAGCGACCCAAAGCGCGCGAGGTCTCCCGCCTGAGCTGCCTCGACGGCATCCAGTACGCGACGATTCTCGCTGACCACGTGGCGACAGCGTTTGCGGATCGCTTCGCCCAGCTCTCCCTCGCGCAGCATGAACTCTTCGAGGCCGATGTCGCGCAGGGCACGCACCCCCAGGACCCGCGCGCCCGTCTCGCACTCCTGCCTTCTGGTGTTGTACTCGGAGTCAACCAGGCCGCGACGCTTTGACGTGTCGCAAACGACCACAGAGAGTCCCGGAGGAATCGGCACCAGACGAGACACTAGACTGCGACAATCGATAAGCAGGGCGTGCTCCCGCCTGCCGAGAGAGATGACATACTGATCCATGATTCCGCACCGCATCCCCACGAACTCGTTCTCGGCCTTCTGGCAGAGCAGAGCTCTCTCGACGCCATCAAGCAGGAAGCCACCCGTGGCCTCGAAGCAGCGAGCCGTAGCCACCTCGACCGCCGCCGAGGAGCTGAGGCCCGAGCCGATGGGCACATCGCCGGTTATGACCGCATCCATTCCCCGCAGCCCATGGTGCGCTTCCTGCAAGGCCCAGGCCACGGCGCGTTCATAGTTGCTCCACGGGTGCTCATCATCGAAGCGAATGTCATCCAGGTCGAAGGCAGCGATCTGGCAAAAGTCGGCCGCGTAGACCCGCACCCTGCGATCCTCCCGAGGCGAAACGGCCACAAGCACGTGTCGGTCGATAGCCGCGGGCAAGACGAAGCCGTCGTTGTAGTCGGTGTGCTCGCCGATCAGGTTCACCCGTCCGGGAGCTGCTACCAGAAACGATGGCCCATGCCCATAGATCCTGGCAAACGCCTCGATAGCCCGTGCGCGAAGAGCGGCCAACCCGTTGTGCTCTGCCTCAGAGTGCACCTGTACCCCACAGTTCAGGGGCATCCATACCCCGTAGTTCAGGGGCATCCATCCGCCCCGTTTCAATGAGCTCGATGAGATCGCGCAGAGTGCCGTGAGCGTCATAGGCTGGCAGGGGCGGCTCATCCCTCTGCCAGCGATTCACCCAGAACGTCCTAAGGCCCAATTGCCCCGCCGGCATATCGGCCTCAAGACTGTCTCCCACCATGAGACACTCCTGGGGCACGCGCCCCAGGCGTTCAAGCAGCTCGGCGAAGAAGCGGGGGTGGGGCTTGCAAGCGGTCATCGTCTCGTACGAGGCGATGTAGTCATAGTGGAACTCTTCGGCACTCACACCGGCCCAACGCAGCCGGGCAAGGTTCGCCGCCATGGGAAACATGGGCTGGGTGGCGATGGCCACCTGATAGCCACGCCCAAAGGCCAGCGACACCAGAGGGTGCGCGTCGGGGTCGCGGCTGGTGTGCTTGCGCAGTGACTCGAAATCGTGGGCGTAAAACTCCTCAAAGAGGGGCATCAGCTCTTCGGGCTCGCGGCCGATCCGGGGAAAGAACTCGGCCCAGAACACGTCTGCATTCGTCCCGCTGCTGCCATCGTTGAGCCACATGGCCCGTGTAGCTATCTGGAGCGCACTGGCAAAGAGCTGATCCGGACCCAGGTACCCCGTAGTTCGGGGGCACAGGCGGCGGAACTTGGTCAGGAGAGCCTTGAAATAGTGGGGGCCAAAGCTCTCCATGTCATTGATGAGCAGCGTGCCGTCCAGATCGAACAGCACAGCCCTGATCCCTCTCCTGATCAATGGTCGCCTTTCTCAGGTCGGGAATGGAAGCTGCGAGACGGGCTACCGGTCCCGTCCGGGGACGAGAATCCTGGGACGAGAGGGTGTCTCCTCCTCCGGTTCGCCGGACGGTTTCTCCTTGGGCTCGGCCCCGGGCAGGATGATGCCCGCAGGGGTGCGATGTACGCGTACCTCCCCACGGTGGGGTACGCGTGGACCGCCTTCCGCCGCCTCCCTCGACTGCCGCTGCTGCTCTTCCCTGCTGTGCGCGGTGAACTCGCGCAGCTTGTCGCGGGCGATAGCCGGATCATGGAATCGCGTCCCCGGTCCAATCAACGACCGGAGGGCGTCGGCTTGAGCCGAGAGGAGACAGGCATTAAAGATATAGCCTGTCTCGCGCAAAAACCGATCCCAACCGGCTTGATAGTGGTCCGCAACATAGCGCTCGTATGCATTCGTGACGTAGCGCACCAGGCCCAGCTCGTATGCCTCGGGCAATATCGTGGTCAAGGGCGACAGGTGGGGCAAGCCACCCAACTGGTAGAGACGTCCGATGAGCACATCGCCCGCCTGCACGTTTCGCGAGAGCGCAGCATCGCCGACCTCCAGGTGGCTCTGTCGAAGGCAATCATAGAGTTCCACACGTTCATTCGCCGAACGCAACACGCGGAACAATCCAGTGACCGATCGAGACCAGGCTTCGAGACGCTCTCTGGCCTCTGGGGGATAGTCGGTCGCCTGGGTCTCCATGAAGATGTCGATAACGTGGCGGCCGTCCGCACTGGTCTCGTAGTCGTGGGCAAACCACTCGAAGGTACGGCGGAGGTCGTGGGCACTGATCTCAGAGAGCCCTCTCAAATCATAGACTCCACCCCAGTAGAGTGCAAAAGCCTCGGAGAGATCGCGGGCGAAACGTGGCTGCCGCCCGTATTCGTAGAGGTTGTTAAGCAGAAAGGCGTCCGCCTGGCTCAGGCCAAGTTCCCGAGACGCACGGACACGATCTTGCCTGATGCAGCAGTTCTTGTACTTTTTGCCAGAGCCACAGGGACAGGGGTCGTTTCTCCCGACTTTGGGCATCTATGGTCGTCCTCCAGACTTGCTATGGCCAGATACTACCATGGGAGGGATCAAGGGTCAACGGGGCGCACCGGCTCGCGGCGCTCCAGAGTTGGCCCCTCCTCTCCAGCTCTCACCACGATGTACCTGTCCCACCGCTGGTCATCTCGGGGCAAGGGAGTCAGCGAGCCATCGGCCGGGAACCGCAGGTGCGGCCCCCGACTCTCGTCGCGCTCCAGGGCGGCACGTGCCACCAGCATCGCCACCTGCAGGATGTTCACCGTCTCCACCGCCCGGGGCAGGGAACCTGGCTCTGCCCGAACGCCTCGGCGTGCCACAGTCGCCAGGGCCAGGCAGAGCTCGCACAGCCCCCTCTCTGTGCGGCACACGCCACAGGCCCGGGACATCGCCTGCCTCACCTCAGCACGCACTGTCTCAGCATCCAACCCCGTCTCTTTGAGTAAGGCATGAACTGCCCCGTGTGCAGAGGCGTAGCCCAGCGTCGGAGCTGTCCGGCGTGCCAGAGCATGGCGACCGGCGCTCTCACCAGAGATGCGGCCAAACACCTGGCCGTCGAGCAAGGCGTTGCCTCCAGGCCGGTTTGCGCCATGCTGCCCTCCGGCCACCTCGCCCGCGGCATAGAGCCCGGCAACTGTCGTCTCTCCGTGGGTACGGATTTTGACGCCGCCTTGAAAGTGCTGGATTGCCGGCGCGATTTCGATCCGGTCGCCGCCGACCAGGTCGATGTCGCGTGCAGCCAGCCATTCCACCGAGGGTCGATTGATGGCTTGCAGCCGCGCCAGCGGCGTGGCCATCCAAGAACTGGCAGGGAAGTCGGCATCCCTGGTGTCTGCACGCCGCGTACGCTTCGCATACCACAAACGGATGTGGTCGGGCAGTCTGGCAAAGTCAAGACCTACGGGATCGCGGCCATAGTCAAGGAACACTCGCCTTCCCTGGGCCAGTTCCCTGGCCACGGCGATGTCGATGATGTGCGATGGCTCGCGGAAGGAGACCGGCCAACTGGCCCCCTTGGCGAAGAGGATGGCACAAACCTCGGAATGGCTGGTGCCCGGGGCAAAGTAGCGGGATAGGAATTGGCAGCCGGCATCGTCTATCACGCGGGGAAGTGCGCGCATCATGCTGCCCGAGCAGGCCAGACCGGTCTTGACCGAGCAAAGCCCGATCTGGATGAATTCCAGGTTGACCAGCTCGGCTCCGGCCCGATAGGCCAGGGCATAGCCATCGCCGGTACATTCCTGAGGAAAGACGTTCACCGCGAAGGCCTGTCCCGCGCCGCCACTCGCCAGGATCACCGCTTTCGCTGCCATGGCGCAGATGCGACCGTCCTCCTCCGATACCAGAGCTACTCCCTGCACCTCTCGCCCACTCTCATCCAAGAGCAACTCCGCGGCCATGTGGCTCTCGATGATGCGGACAGGCAGCCCCCGGATCCGCCGCACAAGGGCTTGCTCGATGTGGTTGGCCGTGTGCGGCCCTGTGTAGCAGGCGCGAGCATGTATGGAGCCGTCGGTGAGAAACTGGTCGATCGTGCCATCCGGTCGCCGCGCCCAGGGCACCCCGAGCCGTTCCAGATAGAGAAACGCCTCCTCGCTACCCCGGGCCAGTACCTGGGCCAGGTCGGCGTCGGATACGCGGCTGCCGATGCGGTAGATGTCCTTTGCATGATGCCGCCAGGCGTCGGGGCCAACGGGCTCGGTGGTTGGGAGCGTCGCGTGAAAGGCCATCCGGTCCGAGCAGGCCGTGGCGGTCACCCCACTGCGTCCCAACTCGCCCTTGGTCACCAGGACGACTTTTAGCTCTGGGGCCAACTCGTGGGCGGCGATGGCAGCGCGCAGCCCCGCTCCCCCACCCCCGATCACCAAGACGTCGCACGATTCAGCCATCTCTACCTGACCTCCGAATCGCCCAGAATGAGTCACAAGTGACGCCCAAACGCCATGATCCTAACTCGGAGAAAAACAGGTTTTTTCCTCTTGAAAGCGGATGCACCCTGTGTTAGAATACCCTACGGGCAGGCGATGACCTGGCTCACTTTCCAGCCGACCTGACGAAGGAGCGTGCCATGCGACTGACCCGAGGAGCGGACTATGGCGCGAGAGGGATGGTCTACCTGGCCAGCAGGCCCCCCGATTCGGTGGTGCTGGTCAGCCGAATCGCCGCAGCCGAGCAGTTGCCGGTGAACTACCTGGCCAAGATATTCCAGGACTTGGCCAAGGGGGGCATCGTTCGTTCGCACCGTGGGGCAAAGGGCGGTTTCTCCCTGGCCCGACCTGCCAGCCAGATCACCCTCAGGCAGGTCATGGAGGCCGTGGAGGGACCCGTGGCTTTGCTCCGCTGCCTGGCTCCGTCGGAGGGTTGCGATAGAATGGGCACCTGTCCCATCTATCCCGTCCTGGCCAGTGCGCAAGATCAGCTGGTGGCCCTGCTGGACGCCACCACCCTCCAAGACCTGGTCGAGAGCAGCGGTGTCCGACAAGCCGCCACCGTGCCCTAAAGCACCCGGCTTATCAGCTTCAGGGCGTAGGGGCGGGGTGCGCCGGCTCTGCCGGCATCTTCGACCCCGCCCCTACTTGACAGGCCCGCCGCTCTAGTCCTTGGCTCTCAGCACGTCCTCTGCTGCTTCTGCTATATCCTCTGCGGTGAGGCCAAAGGCCGCGAACAGCTCTTCTGGTGTGCCCGATTCCCCGAAGCGATCCTGGATGCCGATGAACCGCATGGGCACCGGGGCCGCTTGAACTACGACCTCGGCCACGGCGCTCCCAAAACCCCCCTGAACCTGGTGCTCTTCCACGGTGACGATCGCCCCGGTCTCCTTCGCCGCCCTGGTGATGATCTCACGATCTATCGGCTTGACCGTATGCAAGTTTACCAGCCGCGCCGATATGCCCGCCGAAGCCAACAGATCGAGGGCGTCCAAACACTGCTTGAGCAACGGCCCGTTGTTCAGAATTGTGAGATCCGTCCCCTCACGGATCACGTAGCCCTTGCCGCAAGTGAAAGGTGAATCTGGCTGAGTCACAACGGGCACCGGCTCACGGCCAAAGCGAACGTAGCAAGGCCCCACGTGGCCCGCGCTCCAGACTATTGCCTTCTTTGTCTCATAGTAGTCGCACGGGACTATCACCGTCATGTTGGGCAGGCTACGCGTGATGGCGACGTCCTCCAGGGCCTGATGCGTGGCCCCGTCGGCTCCCACAGAGATGCCCCCGTGGGCTCCCGCTATCTTGACGTTGAGATTGGAATAGCAAACGGTTGTGCGAATCTGGTCCAGAGCACGCCCGGTGACAAAGACTGCGTAGGTGCTCACAAAGGGTATCTTGCCAGCCATCGACAGCCCAGCGGCCACGTTCATGGCGTTCTGTTCGGCGATCCCCACCTCGACGAAGCGTTCTGGGAACTTGGCTGCAAACGAGCTGGCACGAGTAGAACTGGTAAGGTCGGCGCCCAGCACGACGATGCGCTCATCTTTCTCTCCCAATTCGACGAGCGCGTCTCCGTAGCCGTCTCGCGTCGCCCTGACGTCCATTGTCATGCTATTGTCCTTTCTGCGCCCTTTACGCACGACTGATTCGGCCTCGAGGTGAACCGGTCAGGGCATGCCCCGGATCAGACACCCTTCTGTCTCACAGCCCAGTTCCACAAGAGCCTGGCGTCCCTCTTCGGCGTTGGGAGCTCTCCCGTGCCAGCCGGCCACGTTCTCCATGAAGGAGACCCCCTTGCCCTTGATGGTTTGCGCCAGTATCACTGTTGGCCTACCCTTGACCTGCGCCGCAGTCTCGTAGGCCCGCGCCAGTTGCTCCAGGTCATGGCCGTCAACCTCGAGCACATTCCACCGGAAGGCCTTCCATTTGTCCGCGTAGGGCGCCAGCCCCATGACTTCCTCCACCCAGCCGTCGATCTGGAGGTTGTTATAGTCCACGATCGCACACAGGTTGTCCAGCCGATAATGTCCGGCACACATGATCGCTTCCCAGACGGCGCCTTCCTGAGTCTCGCCATCCCCCATCAGGCAATAGACGCGGTTGCCCTTGCCGTCCATGCGGAAGCCGATGGCCAGCCCCGCGGCCACAGACAGGCCTTGTCCCAGGGAACCAGTTCCCACCTCGATGCCAGGGCATTTGGTCGTGGGGTGTCCCTGGAGGCGGCTGCCCAATTTGCGGAAGGTCAGCAGCTCTTCCATAGTGATGTAGCCACTCTCGGCCAGCAGGGAAAAGATGACCGGCCCAACGTGCCCTCTGGACCAGATCACCCGGTCGCGTCCTTCCCAGTGAGGTCGATGGGGGTCATGCCTCAAAGCGTGAAAGTAGAGCGCAACGCCATACTCTACTCCAGAGAGAGAGCCGCCCGGATGGCCCGATTTGGCCTCAACCAGCAGCTCGATGATGTGGCAGCGGATTCGGTGCGCCAGTGCCTCCAGCTCCTTTAGCTTGGACGAATCCACACTCAGGCTCCTTTCTTCTACCCGTTATGGTGCAGCCTCCGCTAGACGAACGTCTTGCTCACTTTGCCCAGGGAAGAGAAGGTGGCTACATAGGTCGAGCCCTTCTCGATGGAGAGGATCGGGCTGAGGGTGCCGGTCATCACGATCTGACCCGCCTTGAGCCCCTTGCTCCTGTCTGCCAGCTTGCCCGCCAACCAGACGACCGCGTTGGCCGGATGCCCCATGGCCATCTCTCCCTTGCCCTCGGCGATCCGCTTGCCGTCCTGGGTCAGGACAACGGTCTCACCGAGCAAATCGACCTCGTCTGCGGGAAGCCAGCTTCCGGGCAGCACAACCCGGGCAGAGAAACCGTTGTCAGCGAAAAAGTCGGCGTAGGGGCACTTCCAGTCCTTTATGCGGGCATCGCAGATCTCAAAGGAAGCACTTACTCCGGCCGTAGCCTTTAGAACATCCTCAATCGTCAGCCCCTTCCCTTCCAGGTCCCCACTGAGCTTGAAGCAGATCTCACATTCGATTTTGGGGGCGATCAATTCGCTCATCTCCAGCCGCCCCCCACTATCAACGATCATTCCATCCAGCAGATAGCCGTAGGTGGAATCGGGCAGACCCATCTTGTCACGGACGGGGATATTGGTGAACCCGACCTTGTAGCCCACGTGCGTCTCGCCAGCATCCAGACGTCGCTGGATATTCCCCTCGCAAATGGCGTGTGCATCCGCCAGCGAGAGCCCCCCTGCAACCAGGTCCGAGATTGGGCCAACCGCCACTCTGTCCCTCTCTGCCTCCCTGAGAACTGCCATTTCCCTTTCGAAAGCCATCTGTTCCTCTCCTGAGTTCTTTCTGCTAGGACTCACGTCACCCGGAACCGCTGTTATCTCTCGGCAACCGCGACACCTCGATTGCGAGGCTGCGCAGCACGGTCCCCGCCACCCAAGGACCTAGTCGTCGGCCACCTTCTCTATCACGATCGTAGCCCCGCCCGGCACACCCTTGAATGTCTCAGCATCGCCCTCGATCTTGCCAAAGATATTCACCGGACTGGCTGGTCTGATCTCATCCCCCCGACTCGCAGGAGTCGGCCCGAAAAAGATGCAGAAGCCGTGGCCCGGTGGCCAATAGCCCAGATCGCCGACCTCGACAACCTCCCTGGCGTTCTCCTCCTTCAGATGGACGGGGATGCCAAAGTAGATCTCGTCGCCCCAGGTGAGCGCTCTGGCCTCGATGGGGAGCGCATCCCAGACAGCGCTGGCCGTCTGGCTGTCATTGAGCACGGCGGTTGCACATACATCGCCACTGGTTATTCGGACCCTGCGCATTTGGACCTCCATTTCTCCCATCCTCGCCGGATCGACCTCCCTCGTTTCACCCCGCACGATATCTGGCACCGGCGACTGGCACCATGCAGCGATGAACCACTGGTGGAGTCGAGATGCGGCCAACAAGAGATCGCAGAACACAGGCCGCATTGTAACACTGCAATAGGACTGCGGTCAAGACCTCCGCGTACGAGGCACTTGGCCTACGGGGAAGTTTACACTACGACCAGGACGAGGGCAAGACTGGGGCTGGCTGCCCACACCTTGGAGAGTCAATCCTCCAGAGGAAGGATTCCCCGCCGCAGAGCGTAGCGTATGAGATCGCTTCGGGAACCAAGGCCCAGCTTATGCATCATGTTGGCCCGATGGACCTCAGCAGTGCGTGGGCTGATGCAGAGAAGGGAGGCGATTTGGGGAGCCGTACGACCCTCGGCCGCGAGATGGAGCACCTCGCGCTCGCGAGTGGTCAACGTATCATAGATATTCAGCGTGCCACTCTTGGCTTTGGCAACGTAGGCTTCGATGGCGCGCTCGGAAAAGGGAGCGCTGAGATAGCGTCGTCCGGCCGCCACCTCGCGCACCGCCTGCACGAACTCATCTGGGCTGGCATTCTTGAGAACGTAGGCGGACGCGCCGTTTCTCAACGCCTCGAGGACATAGGCCTCGTTGGTGTGGATGGAGAGGATGGCCACACGCGTGCTCGGGCATCGCTGGCGAACCTGGCGGGCAACTTCAAGCCCGCTCAGCCCAGGCATCATCAGGTCAACCACCAACACGTCGGGGCGCAGTCGCTCGGTCATCCGAACCGCAGCAAGTCCATCTCCGGCCTCGCCGGCCACGGCAAAGTCTGGTTCCAATTCCAGCAAGAGTCGCAGCCCATATCGAACCACGTGATGGTCGTCGGCCAGCACTATGCTGATCATGCAGATTCCTCAAGAAGGGCTCACCAGCCACACCAAGCTGGGTCGTCATCGGCGCCGGCCCGGGGTCTCAGACCAGGTGAAACCTGCTGTGTTGTTGGCACGAGAGCATCCGGCCGGCGACTCAAGCTTCCTGCCCATCTGCCGACCGAGCGGTCAGAGGAAACTCGGCGGTGAGACGGGTCCCAAGCCCCGGAGCTGACTCAATGGTCAACTGCCCGCCAAGCAATCTGGCTCGCTCATCCATCGCGATCAACCCGCCGCAACCAGTGACTGCCAACGCCTGATCAGGATCAAATCCACAGCCTCGGTCTTGCACCTGCAGTCGAAGGCTATCCTGGTCTACCCAAGCCCTCACCGTCACCTCGACTGTGCCGGCATAGCGGGTCACGTTGGCCAGTGCCTCTTGCACCATGCGATAGGCGGCGGTCTCGATTGACGGCTCGAAGCGCCTGTCCAGGCCAGCATGCTCAAAGGCTATGTGCGCGCCTGACTGGGTCGCGTACCGCTCAAAGTACCAGAGCAAAGAGGGAAGCAAGCCGAGGTCGTCCAGCATCGCTGGCCGCAGATCCTGGGATAGCTCTCGGACTCGCGTGATCAGCTCATCGACCACTGCCTGTGCGCTGGCCAGACTGGCCTCTGCGGCATCAGCGGGCAATCGCTTGCTCATCTCCAGGATGAGTTTGAGCCCACTGAGAACTTGGCCGACGTCGTCTTCCAGCTCCCTGGCGATGCGTCGGCGTTCGGCCTCCTGCATCTCTGCCATCCGCCAGGAAAAAGCCCGCAGACGCTCGCCTCTGGCTTGCGCCTCAGCAAACAGCCGGGCGTTTCGCATGGCGATCCCCGCGTCCTTGGCCAAGGCTTTGAGGTAGCTAACCTGATCCTCGCCGAAGAGTGTCAGCGTCCGGCTGACCAGAGCAAAGGCCCCATGCATGCTATCCTCGGCGGAAATCGGAACAAAGAGACCGTCTTGCCATTCGGAACGGACGCCAGTCAACTCCAGCACCGAGAACGGGATGATCTCGGTCAGGTAGGCGGCGCTGAGCGACTCTGTCCCACCAGTTGCGGGCCGCGCACGAAGGTCGGTCGGAGAAAAGGTCACCAGGCTGTCCACGATCGCCCGGGGTAGCCCCCAGACAGCCTCCAGCGAGAACCGGTCAGTGCTCTCATCGTACAGGTAGATGGCGCCTCCGGGCAACCGGTTCTCCTCGGCCAGCAGTTTCTTCAGTGCGGTCACTATCTCCGACAGTTCAAGGGAGCCACCGACAGCCTCGGTGACGATGCCCAGAGCCCTCGAGTCTCCCCCAGCCAGCCGGACTTCTTGTTGCGCTGTCCTCCGTCCTCCGACGGCGCTGATCGACACGACGGCGCCGTTGTAGCGACCGGCCTTGTCAAACATCGGCCCAGGCGAGATGACTGTGGCAACCGTGGCCCCTTCCCTGCTGACGAATGAGATCTCACACGTCCTCAAGTCTCCTCTTTGCCACCTGTCCACCTCCTCTTGGAACGCTGCCCGATCGGCCTCTTCGATCAAGTCAGATACAGCGCGGCCTATCATCTCATCTCGCGAGTATCCCAGCATCTCGCAGAGACTGTCGTTGGCGTAGCGGATGAGTCCATCCCTGTCTTGCGCCTCCAGACCATCACTCACCATCTCTGCCAGCACCCGATACCATTCCTCTGTCTCGGCCAGCGTCGATGCCGGGCGTTCCCCCTCGCCGAGCTCGATCTTTGGCACCTCTCCGTACACCGACTGCTCACGCCCAGGTTCCGCCGTGCCCCCCTCCACTTCCTTTGATCTCACGCGGCTGGCCGCTACCGCCTGCAACTGAACGTTCATCTTGGAGAGCTCGGCCGTGCGCTCTGCGAGGGCTTGCTCAAGCCCGTTTCCATGTTCAACCAGATGGTCCGCGATGTCGGCCCAGGTAACCATGCCGGCGAATTCATCCCCTCTGAACACCGGCAATGCCAGCTCGCGGCTCTTCTTCATCAGGACCAGGGCAGATGAGAGATTGTCCTCCCAATCCAGGCGAGGAATGGGGCGAAGGCAATCGCCCACCGATCGATGCGGCGATCCCACCATATCCGCCGGGGTTATCACGCCTTGAAACCTATCCTGGTCCATGACAACCAGGAACCGATTCTCAAGCAGCAGTTCTTCAGCGGAGCCGAGCTCCATGGATGGGGCGGCTATCTCGAATCCTCTGCGAGTCAGACTGCCAACGCGCATCTTGCTGCTCCAGCGCTCCTCAATACAGCCCAACCGAGCTTGCAGGAACCCTCGGGGCCACGGCATCAGGCCGCCGCAAAAGACCCCGCTTGTCGCCAAGTCACCTGCCAACAGACTACTGCATTGTACATGAGGTGGGACTGATGTTCAAGTCTCGCTGACAAGGAACATCCCGCACACTCTTTGGAGGCCATCGAAAAAAGATCGTTGTCACAGGTGAGCCGCAGCGTAGCGAAGGTGAGGAATCTCTGTTTTGTGCGGTTGAGACCCTTCACTTGTACCCCTGAAGTTCGGGGCACTTGCGCTCAGGGTGAGGGTCACGGGAACCTTCGCTGCGTTCTTCGATACCCTCCTCCTTGCAGTTTCGTCACGCGGATAGTAAGATGTTCTGGCGAGGGGGAATGTGACTGCTCAAGACAAAGCCATCGTTTTGGGGCATCCCAGCTATGTGTGGCGGGAAGGCCAAGAGCGCAGGTTTGAGCTGATTCGGCGCTGGGTGCCCTTGGCGGGAGCCCGCATCCTGGATGTGGGCTGTGGGCTGGGGCTGTATGTTCGCCGCTTTCGAGAACTAAGTGACCAGGTGCACGGTGTGGACATTGACGCCGTCAAAGTGCGGCAGGCCAGTCAGACTCTGGCCAACATCGGGCAGGCCGCTGCCGAGTGCTTGCCCTATCGGGACGAGTGCTTTGATGTTGTGCTGGCCCACGAGATCCTGGAACACGTGACCGACGACCGAGCGGCGGTGCGCGAAGCCTACCGCGTGCTCAAGCCCGGGGGACGTCTGGTGGTGTTTGCCCCCAATCGGCTCTACCCATTTGAGACCCACGGCATCTGCTGGGGAGCCAAGTATCACTTTGGCAATTACCCTCTGGTGAACTACCTGCCCGACAGGCTGCGCACGCGGCTGTGTCCCCATGTCAGGGCGTATACGCGAAAGAGCCTACGCCGTCTCTTCGAGGCGCTGGCTGGGAGGATTCTGCTGCATCGCTGCATATTCCCCGGCTACGACAACATCGCGGCACGCAGGCCCTGTCTTGGCAAGTTCTTGCGACGGGTGACCTACGCTTTGGAGAGGACGCCATTGCAGTTTGTGGGCCTATCCCATTTCATCGTCTACGAGAAGTCTTTGTCACAAGCTTGAGCGCAAGTGAGATGTCTCCAATGGAAGGCCGAATGAAAGTCAGGTTTCGACCCCTGGGACTGACCATCGAAGTGGAGGCCGGCAAGACCCTGCTGGAGGCGGCCGTCCTGGCCGGGGTGGAGATCGAGAGCGTGTGTGGAGGGCGCGGCACCTGTGCCAAGTGCAAGGTGATCGCTTCTGACGGACTCTCGCCCCCCAGCGCCCTGGAGCGAAAAGGGCTGACCGAGGCAGAGCTCCGGCATGGCTACCGACTGGCGTGCCAAGCCATCATCCAGTCCAACGTCGAGGTGGTTGTGCCCGAAGAGTCGCGAGTATCGCGGGTCAGTATTCTCTCCGAGGGGGTCGATCGCGGCGTCCCGCTGGAGCCGTGGGTCCAACGGCATGTTTTCCACGTGCCCCCAGCGACCCTGGATGATCCGATCAGCGATCTGCAGAATGTGATCCGAGCCTGGCAAGTCCGCGACAGCTCTCAGTTTGCTCCCACACTGCGGGCACTGCGCCAACTCCCCCTTGCCTTACGCGAACGAGGTGGCCAGATTGCCTTGATTGTCGTGGACGACCGGGTCGTGCGCATCGATCCTGGGGAGGGACCCGAACGCATCCTGGGCATGGCCTTCGACATCGGCACTACCACAGTCGTTGGCTACCTGATCGACCTGGAGACTGGCGAGCAGCTGGCCGTATCTTCGCTGCTCAACCCTCAAACCAGGTACGGGGATGACGTTGTGTCGCGCATCGGCTTTTGCTCAGAGGGTGAGTCTGGGCTGAAAACCCTGCAGGGTGAGATCATAGGAGCAGTGAACAAGATCATCGCAGACGCAACTCTGACTGCCTCGGTCCCGCCTGAGGACATCTTTGGCCTGACCTTCGTTGGCAACACCACAATGCTTCATCTGCTCCTGGGGATCAGCCCGGAGGCCCTTGCCCGGTCACCCTATGTGCCGGCAGCCACCGCCGCCATGCGATTCTCTGCCGAGGAACTGGGCATTGCCGTGTACCCCGATGCCCACGTATGGGCTCTGCCTGGCATCGCTGGATGGGTTGGGGCTGATGCAGTAGGCGTCATTCTGTCCACTGGGTTGCACAGGGGTGATGGGGTCAGTCTGGCAGTTGACATCGGCACCAACGGCGAGATGGCCATGGGCTCGCATCGACGCTTCATCACTTGCTCCACTGCAGCAGGACCGGCTTTTGAGGGGGCGCACATAAGCTGTGGCATGCGCGCAGCAGATGGGGCCATCGATTCAGTTGGCATCGGTAGCGATGTGCACTGGCACACGATCGGCGAGCAACCCCCAAGGGGCATCTGCGGCTCGGGCCTGGTGGATGCGGTGGCTGAGATGCTCCGAGCGGGCATCATTGACTCGACCGGCATGATGCGGGATGGTCAAGCCGTGCACGCAGACGGTCGCGGACAGCTCTCCGAACGTGTTGTCCAGGTAGGAGGGCAGCGCGAGTTTCAATTGGTGAGAGCCACCGAGAGCACCGGCAGCCGAACGATCAAAGTGACTCAGAGGGACGTGCGAGAGCTACAACTGGCCAAGGGCGCGATCCGCGCCGGCATAGAGATACTCATGAAGGAGCTGGGGGTGGAGCCTGAGGAGGTGCAGCGAGTCTATCTGGCCGGAGCCTTCGGCAACTATGTCAGGCCAGAGAGCGCGCTGGGAATCGGCTTGATTCCCCGCTTCCCCAATGCAGAGATCGTTCCTGTGGGCAATGCCGCGGGCTCTGGAGCCAAGATGGCCCTCGTCTCTGCGTCAGCAAGGGCCGAGGCCATTGAACTGGCGGCCCGCAGCGAATACCTGGAGCTATCCGTTAGGCCCGACTTTCAGGGCGAATTCGTGGAAGCCATGCTATTTGGGGCATGAGGGCGTAGGGGCGCATCGCGATGCGCCCCTACCAGAAGCGAAAAACAGAACTAGACTAGTCTCTGTGGTGTATGCGCGATTGATTGCGGGTGCGACTGCCATTTAGCCTGTTTTTCCACACCCAGGTTCTCGCCACCCTCGCCGCCAGCAAGCCTCTTTGGTCGCCGTAGGTTTGGCGCTCCAGCCCAGATGATTTGCCAGAACCGAACCAAGATGATATACTCGTTGGCGTAGTCGGGGCGTAGCGCAGTCAGGTAGCGCACTTGAATGGGGTTCAAGTGGTCCGCGGTTCGAATCCGCGCGCCCCGACTG
>DATKWG010000020.1:0-15449 GCA_035529675.1 Anaerolineae bacterium | reverse complement strand
AGCCAGTAGTCGTTGTGGTAAGATGGAGCTGTAGCCCGTTTTCGGGCTCGACAGTCCAAGGGGCACGGCGCGAGGCCCGATCTGGTGCTCCGCGCAGCCCACGGCTCTTGACCGCCCAGCGGTAGAGCTCAACTCGGAGGTCAGTAGACGTGAATCCTCAGGCTCAGCAAGCTCAGTATACCGAAGACGAGATCGACTTGCGCGCATACATACAGGTACTGGTCAAGTACTGGTGGTTCATCGTGGGCGCGGCTATGGTGGCCGCGGTCGTGGCCGTTGTGATGGGGCTGGGGGGGGCGCCCGTCTACGAAGCCAGAGCTGCGGTGATCATTACCCAATCCAAGGCTGAGCTCACCCTGGAACCAAAGTTCAAGATCGTTGGAGGAGGACTGACGGGGCTCGGCGGCGATGCCGCAGCTCTGCGTTCCGCTTTGGCAGGCCTGGTGACGAACGCGACCGTTGCCTCGGAGGTCCTCGCCAGTCTGGGAGATGGGCTATCCCCCGAGCTGCACGACCTTGGCCGGCTGATGACAATGGTGGATGGCGAAGTTGTGCATGGCAACTTGATTCAGATCACAGTTCGCTCCAGCAGCCCGGTGACGGCCTCTCTGGTGGCCAACGCGTGGGGGGCTGAGTATGAGAGTTATGTGAACCAACTGTACGGAGGTGGAGAGGCAGACTCGGTGGCCACGATTGGCGCGCAAGCTGGCGAAGCCAGGGCCGCCTACGAAGTCGCCGAGGAAGCTCTGGTAGAGTTCACAGGGGAGAGTCGTATCGCCGAGCTGACCCGATTGATCGAGGAGAAGCAGGAGATCATCAAGAGTCTCCAGGCCGCCAAGCAGAAAGCGCTCGCTGCAAAGCTCGAGACTCTGGCCAGCTACTACCAGACCAGGCTCAAGCTGGAGCGCCTGTTGCAGGACGCCAAGGGGCTGTATGCGCAAGTCTCCCAGGGGGGAGTGGCGGGGTCGGCCACGAATGGGTTGGCCCTCCTCCTGCTAAAGGCGCAGGCCTTTGCATCGTCGGAAGACCTACCGGGTGGATTCGAGCTTCGGTTGGATGGCATCAGCGACTTTGACGTGGGAACCGAGCCGCAGCTCGCCGATCTGAGAGCGCTCATCGCCGTGCTGGAGATGCGCATCGAGCAGTTGGATGCCGCCATCGACTCACAGTCAAGAGAGCTGCTCAGCAACCAGTGGTACGATCTGCTCGCGGCTGGGGAAGTGCCTGCTGACAACCCCCTGGCCTCGATCGGGACGCAAGTGACTCAGGATCTTCTGCAACTGAGCGATCTGGGCAGCTTCCCCGGCAGCGCGGCGGCGTCCCAAGAGCTCGGCCAAGCCCTCGGTTCGCTGGAGGAGGAAGTGCGTGGCCTTCAGGCGCAATTGGAGGCCGAGCAGGCCCGGGAGCGGGAGCTCAAACGGGCCAGAGACCTGGCCTGGGAGACGTACACCACCGTGGCACGCAAGGTGGCAGAGGTGAATGTCGCTGCATCTGTGGCCACCACCCTCGTGCGCTTTGCCTCGCCGGCTGTGCAGCCATCCGCGCCGATACCAGGGAAGACCCTCCAGAACGTGGTGCTTGCCGCGGTTGCGGCCTTTGTGGTGGCCTCTGGAGTAGTCGTTTTTCTGCACTTTTTGAACCCAGATTTCGATCCGAAAGAGGTGTTTCGTCCCTTGGGGCGAGGTGAGGCATCATAGCCGCCGCATTTGCCAGTCACGGCAGGCAGACAGATTGCCCAGAGGCCGCCTCCCATGGTCCCGCGCGGCCATCTGACGCCCCGGAGAGGCGGAAACGATCGCTTTCACCCCGACGCCTGGCCAGCTCTCTTTGACTGACGGCGAGGGATGGCGGGAGATCGAGCCGGGCCAGTTCCAGGTCGCCGTCGGCGGTCGCCAGCCCATCGGTGACCATCTCGCCGGCGAGGTAGCTGACGTCTTGACCGCCACAGTCGAGGTGACCGGAGTGGTGACAGCGGTCTAGCGCAGGCGACCCGGTTCGCACGCGAGCACCCCGTGGTGCAGGGGCGCGAGCCAGACCGTCTCTGACCTACTGGTCATTGGCCCCCTTGCAGGTGTATGTCCCTCGCTCGCCCGACGGCGTCCTTCAACGGCTCATGCCATAAGCCGTCCTGTTGACCGATCTTGACAGCAGGAAGCGCCAGGCCATACTAGGGCTTGCTTTTTGCTTCCCTTCGGCTGCTCGCGCCCCTGCACCACGGGGTGCTCGATTGGGGCCATGAAGGGTCGGCGGTGCCATCGCTGGCCCCTTTGCCATTCTATTCACGACCACGGAGACCGTCGGATATGGAGCGACACATCGGGAGAACAGAAGCACCTTCCATTCCACGTGCGGCCCCGAAGAGGGGCCTGACCACGACGATATACCTGGTGGCAGTCTCTCTCTACTGGGTCGCGCTCTACCTCTACATGCCTACACTGCCGCTGTACGCAGAGAGCAAGAGTGACAATCTGTCGCTCATCGGTGTTGTCCTATCCATGTATGGTCTCTGCCAGATGATCATCCGCCTCCCAGTCGGTGTGGCCTCAGATTGGCTTGGTTGGCGAAAACCCTTTATCGTGATTGGCTTCATCCTGGCAGGGATCGGCGCATGGACGATGGGGGCATCATCAGACATCGGAGGGCTGATCATTGGGCGCGCCATCACTGGCCTGGCTGCTGGCACTTGGGTGCCACTCGTGGTGGCGTTCAGCAGCCTCTTTCCTCCCGAGGAGGCAGTGCGCGCCAGTGCCTTGCTCACCTTCGTCGGCTCGGCCGGGCGCATACTGGCCACCGGCGTCACCGGCTCACTCAACGAGAGGGGAGGCTATCCTCTGGCATTTTCCCTGGCAGCCGGAGTGGCAACCCTCGGGGCCATCGCCGTGGTCGGCGCCCGGGAGACGCGCCGCCCGCCGGAACGTCCTTCGGCAGCGGGCATCCGCCGACTGATCTTTCGGCGCGATGTGTTGCTTCCGTCCCTGTTGAGCGCCGCCGTCCAGTACGTCACCTGGGCTTCCACTTTCGGCTTCATTCCGATTCTTGCCAGCCAACTGGGCGCAACTCATGTCGCCCAGAGCCTTCTGCTGAGCACCAGCATGGGCGTGGTCACCCTGGGAAACCTGGTGGCCACGACCATCGTCAGGCACGTAGGCTCCCGGCGTTTGGTGCTACTCAGCTTCACGCTGTTGGCTGCGGGAGTCGGCGGCGCGGCGCTGGCACCTTCTCTGCCGTTTCTCTTTGCTTCCCAGTTCAGCATCGGCCTCGGTCAAGGCATCGTGTACCCGGTGCTCATGGGCATGAGTATTCGGCACGTATCAGACGCAGAGCGCGCCACTGCCATGGGTTTGCACCAGTCCGTATACGCCGCGGGCATGTTCGGAGGCCCATGGCTGAGCGGAATGTTGGCCGATGCAGTCGGCATCCGGCCGATGTTCGGAGTGACCGCCCTCGCGTGTCTGGTATCGGGTCTTGTCGCTAGCAGACTCCTCGCCGAGTAGGGAGTCGCGGAACCGTTGCCGGGCAAGAAGCGTCTATGGGGATAGACACACGATCCGAGTGAGGCCATGGAAGAACGCTCAAAGAAAGGAAACTCACTATGCCTGGCAAAGTCATCGCTGCCCTGCTGGCAGTTCTAGTCTTGACTGCTGGCTGTAGTCCCTCCAAGGAGGTCGCGCTTGGCGCCAAAGACAGTGGCCGGCAAATCGAGGTCAAGAAAGGTGAACCACTTGTCATCACCTTGGAGGCAAACCCGACCACCGGCTATCTGTGGGAGGTCGTTGAGTCTGACCAGCGCATCTTGCGGCAAATGGGAGAGACAGAGTTTCAACCAGAGTCTGACAAGATCGGCGCGCCCGGTCTGCAAACCTTTCGCTTCGAGGCTCAGGAGAAAGGAGACGTGACCCTCGAACTCGTCTATCACCGACCCTGGGAAAAGGATGTGGACCCGCTGGAAACCTTCTCCCTCCAGGTGACGGTGCGCTGATCTGATGCGAAACCCAGATGCTGCCCAGGCTGATCCTCGGCGCCAGAGACGACACCAGGTCGATGGCAGGGCGTATAGCCGAAGAGGTGTCTCGATTGGCTCGAGCCAACAGGGCAGCACAGGCCCACGGACCCCACACACGTCCCGGTGCCACGCTGCCTATTGCCAACGAAACCTATAGACCTCACTCGGCGGGCTAAGGGCGACACCCGGAGCACCGTCAGACTCCGGACCGATCACCGTGACCTGCCAGGAGAACTGGTGCCCTTGGTCCTCCTCGGGGTAGAGTCCCTGGGGCACCCGCCACGACGTGACCTTGGTAGAGATGGTGACGGGGTCCTCAGGATCCTCGTCATGCCAGATGCGCAGTCGATACCACTCCTCTTCATCAAGAATGCCGACCGATGTCCAGTTCAGCAGAATGCGGGTCTCCGCCCCTGCGACAACGCTCCCACAGGTTTGGGCCAGAAGGCTAGGCTGCCGATATGGAAATGCGGCCCGTGATGAAGGTGTGGGCCATGGAGTAAGGGTGGGGGCTGAGGTCGGGATGGGCGTCGGTTCTGGTGTGTGCGTTGGGGGAAGGGTCAGACCAGGAACAATCAGCTTCTGTCCAATCCTGAGGATGGAATCGACCTTGATGCTATTGGCCCTGGCGATCGACTCCTCGTCCACGCCGTACTTGACTGCTATGCCGCCAAGAGTGTCACCCGACTGGACAATGTGTATGACTGCCTCTGGCGTGGGGAGGGTGGTGGGGGATGAGATGCCAGAGGCTTCTCGCGTGGGCGTGGCCAGCTCCACGCCGGCAGTCGAATCCTCGGGTGTAGGCTCGTCTGTGCCGCTGGGTCCACCCGTCGATTTGTGGGTCGAATCGTAACCGCCCTCCGTAGGGTCGCCAGCAACCTCTGTAGGGCCCGCGGTCCCCGAGGTCGACGTCGGAGATGGAGTGTTGGTCACCATAGACTTGGGAATCACCAACTCCTGGCCAATGTCGAGGATCGCGTTGATGCTGATGTTGTTCGCCCTGGCAATGAGCTCTGCATCCACGTCGTATCTCAAGGCTATCCTCCCCAGGATCTCGCCATCCTCAACGATGTGCATGAGGGGCACTTGCGTGGGAACGGGCGTAGGAGTAGGCGTAGGAGTGGGCGTGGGGGAGGGGGTCCGGGTCGCCGTCGGAGTTGGACTTGGAGTTGACGTGCGGGTGGGCGTGGCCGTCGCCGTCACTGTTGGCGTCAGGCTCGACCTATCGCGAAAGATGGTGGGGCCCACATCTGCGAACGCTGCGGCTGCCTCGCGACTGAGTGCCGCACTATCGGGCCTGTAGCCACCGATCCCAGTGTGCTCAATGGCCCCTCTGGTCTTGCTTCCCATTGAGATCTCGCCGAGCGTGGGAGTCATCTCGGGGATGGCTGTGGCGATCGGGATGATCAGCTCCTGCCCGACACTGAGGACGGCAGTGATGCTGATGCCGTTGGCCTCGGCGATCGACTCTGGGTCAACCCCGTACTTGAGCGCTATGCTCCCCAGGATCTCGCCTTTTTCCACGACGTGTATGATCACTGCCCCTGCGCTCCCCAGTGTCGCCGTCCGCGTAGGCGTGCTGGTGGGCGTCGCGCTTGGCGAAGACGTGGTGGTCCACGTTGGCCTTGGCGAAAGTGTATGGCTTGCCGTTGGGCTGGGCGCCGTCGTGCGGGTAGCAGTTGAGCTTGGCCTAGCAGTAGGGCTGGGCGTGGCCAAGGGCACGGCGGTGGCAACGTGCGACGACTCGAGATCGGGGCCACGGTCGAAGCGAGCAATGAGCAACTCCTGGCCAACGCGCAAGATCGAAGTGACGCTGATTCCACTGGCTTCAGCGATCGACTCGGGCGTTACGCCGTAACTGCGCGCTATCCGCTCCAGGATCTCGCCCTCCTTCACAATGTGAACGATGGCTTCCGCCGTCGGACTGAGCCACGGGGTCGGCGTCGCCGTGGGCATGGGAGAAGACGTGGGGCGGGGAGTTGCGCTGGCATTGGGTGGAGCGGTCGCGGAATACTCTGGGGTCGAGGCCACACCAGCCACAGTCGGAGTTTCTGCGACCGAAGAGGGAGAGGGTGTAGCGCTGGGGGCTTCGGTGAACGCGGATACGGATATTGCTTCCCGTGCCGGCCCCTGGGTCGGCCCCTCGCTGATCGCAGACTCGTACCAGGGCTTGATCAGCAAACTGGCAGCGACAACCGCCCCCAGTGCCACAAGGGTGCCCAAGACTGTCCAGAGCCTGCGCAGGACGGGAATCCCCCTGACTTGACGACGCGCGCCACAGATCGGACAGCCACTCTCGGTCGGCAGTATGCGAGCCCCACATACCAGGCAGTGCTCTGATTCACTCTCTTTGGTCAATTGGAGACCACACGACGAACAGATCACCGCCGGGCCGTGTATGACCGCCCTACAGGCCGGACATCTGGTCGTCCTTCTCGTCAGCCTCGACATCGTGCATCAGACCGCTCGCGAACCTTGGGGGGCACCTATGCTCCGGCCAATCCCAGCTCCTCAGCCACAGATCTCAGTGCTTCAATGACCAGCGCAATATGTTCATTGCGGTCAACACCCAACTCGGACATACCGAGTTCAATGTCCCCGCGATTGACACCCCGGGCGAACGCCTTGTCTCCCCACTTTTTTCTGACCGACTTGACTTTCAAGTCCGCGACGCTTTTGCTTGGGCGGACCAGCGCGCAGGCGATGACCAGCCCGGTCAACTCGTCCACGGCAAAGAGCGCCCTGGCCATCAAGCTGGTACGAGGTACACCCAGATGGGTCCCGTGGCCCTCGACAGCCTCGATGATCTCTTCTGGCCAATCCATCTCTCGAAGCACCGCTACCCCAGCCATTGGATGCTCTTCTGCTGTGGGGTGCTCTTCGTAGTCAAAGTCGTGGATCAGCCCGGCTATGCCCCACAGTTCTGGATCCTGGCCATACTTGGCGGCGTAGGCGCGCATAGCGGCCTCGACTGCCAAAGCGTGCTTTATCAGGCTCGGATTACTGGTGTACTGGTTCAGTAGCCGCCATGCGTCATCTCTTGTGGGTCGCAATGTATTCCCTCCCAGCCTGCGGTGTTAACCATGAAGGACTCGCTGCTGCAATCCCAGGACTTGGCGAATCCCTCGCTGTGCCAGGCTCAACAGCTCACCCAGACTATCCCTGGTGAATGGCCGGCGCTCTGCCGCGCCCTGTATCTCTACGAACTCCTCTGCAGCATTCATGACCACGCTAAAGTCGGCCTCGGCCTGGGAATCCTCCTCATAGCACAGGTCTAGCAACGCCTTCCCATCAACCAGGCCCACACTCACGGCGGCGACGGGCTGCCCAAAGACCTCCTGATCCACGAGCCCAGCGTCAACCAGTTGTCTCAGCGCCAGGGCAAGAGCCACGAACCCGCCGGTGATGGATGCTGCCCTTGTGCCCCCATCGGCCTGGATGACGTCACAGTCTACGATGATGGTGCGCTCACCCAATGCTTTCAGGTTCACCGAAGACCGCAGTGCCCGCCCAATGAGACGTCGGATCTCCTGGGTGCGTCCCGAAAGCCCCCGCGTCTCTCGCCGGGTTCGAGTAGCAGTGGAACGCGGAAGCAACGCGTACTCGCCGGTAACCCAACCCGACCCTCTTCCTTCCAGCCAGGCGGGGACGGCGGCTTTGACCGTAGCTGCGCACAGCACCCAGGTTTTCCCCCACCTGACGAAGGCCGAGCCTTCGGCATAGTCGAGGTAGTTGGGCGTGATCCCCACTGGGCGAAGAGCATCGTCCGCTCTACCAGCTGCTCGCATTTTGGTCCCCCTCGGCCAGTGCCCATCACCGCAAGATCTGGAGAAGTTCCTCTTGACATGCCCACATCCGACGGCGCTCTTCTTCGGTGGAGTCATCATACCCCAACAGATGCAGGCAACCGTGCACCACCAACAGGGTCAGCTCCTCCTCAACGGAATGACCCATCTCGGCAGCCTGCGCAGCCGCGGTGGGGTAGGATACTATCACATCTCCCAGATATGGGGGAAGCTCTTTCGGTGTGACGAAGCTAGAGTCCTGGCCAACCCCAAAAGACAGAACGTCGGTCGCGCGGTCGATGCCGCGAAAGGTGCGATTCAACTGGCGGATGCGCTCATCGTCCACGATGACCAGGGTGACCGCCATATTCTGAGGCTGATTCGACTGCGCCAAAACAGTCCGCACCGCGCTGACCAGGTTGTCCATGGCGATCTGCTGAGAGAAGTCACACGCGATCTGGATGTCTATACGATAGGCACACGTACCCCGTGGTGAAGGGGCACACGTACCCCGTGGTGAAGGGGCACATGTACCCTGCTGTTCACTCATGGGGCCTGCAAGAGAACCGACAGCTCGGTGCTCTCTCCCCTCTCGACGGCGGCGCACCGTTCGGAATAGACTCCCCGGTAGCTCGCTGGCAGAAGCAGCCCAAGCCGGATCATGATCAGATCGGCCAAATGCTGCAGTTCCTCCGTGCTGGCTCTCCGTGAGAACTCGGGGAGCCTGAATGGGCGACCCACTACTACCTTGCAGGTCGGCCGCTTGAGCCGCGCCCAGTCGCTCAGTCGCTCAGTGCCCCACACGGCCACGGGTACGATCGGGGCTTTGCTGCGAGAGGCCAGGTAAGCCGCTCCTGCTTTGGCACGCTGAAGGCCGCCCGTCCTGCTCCGAGTGCCCTCTGGGGCCAGCGCCAGCACGCCGCCGTTGGCCAGGTGATCAAAGCAATCTCGCAAAGCTTGTCTGTCCACCTCACCTCGTCGCACGAAAACGACCCCGGCCAGGCGCAGGATTCGGCTGATGATGGGACTGCTTCGCCACTTGTTCGCAACGAGCGTGACGACCTTGCGAGGCACTGCCAGCATCACCGCGGGGGGGTCAACGAGGTGCAAGTGATTGACGGCGACGATCACCGACCCATCGCTGGGGAGATTCTCCTGTCCGATGGCCTGGTATCGGTAGATCGCTCGCACCAGCCCACTAAAGATCCACTTCATAATGCGATAGACCAGGGGGCTGGTCTGGTAGGCTGGTCGTCGCCGCCTTTTGACTGTTGTGGAGGCCGTCATCTGGTATGCTAGTTCCTCCGGCTTCTCCAGAGACCGCCGCATGCTCACCATCCACCTGTCCGCATGGGACCCGGTTTGCGGCGTTCCTGGTTGCTTTTCGGCAAGGCTCATTGTACCACAGTCCACGCCAAAGACAAGTGCCCGCTGGCTTTGACTCCTCGCACGGGCGATGGTACAATCCAATGAACAAAGCCCCTGAAGGGATGCATTGGGCCCATAGCTCAGCGGCAGAGCGGCCGGCTCATAACCGGTTGGTCCCTGGTTCGAATCCGGGTGGGCCCATAGGGAATGCCGAAGCACTCCACACCGCAACCATGCTGGTTAAGGGAGCGCTTTTCTTGTGGGAGCCCTTGTGGTCGCGTCATAATTGCGGTATCCTTCGATCACAGACACTGATCTGTACGTGTGATATTCGTGCTCGCGGCCGGAGACGCGCTTTCCCATCGGCGACCGCCCGTGCGTAGGGAACTCACTGGTCGCTTCGCACTGCAACCCAAAGGAGACACAAAGCGATGGTCGAAAAGGTCCGACTGGGCATCATCGGCACTGGCCAGATTGGCAAGGTTCACATCAAGAGATACGGGGAAATGCCCGAGGCCCACATTGTCGCAGTGGCCGATATCCGAGAGGATGAGGCCCAGCGCGTGGCTGAGCAGCACTCTATCCCTCACGTCTACACGAACTATCATGACCTTTTGGCTCGTGATGACATCGATTCTGTCGATGTGTGCCTGCACAACCGATTGCACTGCCCGGTGACCGTGGACGCGTTGAAGGCGGGAAAGGACGTCTTCTGTGAGAAGCCCATGTCATGGGCCTATAGAGATGCCAGGCTGATGTACGATACGGCGAAGGAACTTGGTCGAAAACTGCACATCCAGCTCTCGACCCTGCACGAGCCTGCGTGTCGTGCGGCGAAACGCCTGATCGAAGCGGGACACCTGGGCGAGATTTACTACGCCAAGTCCTCCCATTATCGTCGGCGTGGCCGGCCATTTGTGGATGGCTATGGCTCGGCAGCGTTCGTCAACAGCGACACGTCGGGGGGCGGCACCCTACTCGATACGGCCGTATATCACATATCCAGGATACTCTACCTGCTGGGCAATCCCGACCTGCTCAGCGTGTCAGGGTCAACCTACCAAGAGCTGGACAACATGTACGAGGACCGGCGCCAAAGCAGCGGCTATGATGTGGAAGAGCTTGGCATGGCCCTTGTCCGACTTGCTGGTGGGATCACCCACTTCATAGAGGAAGCCTGGGCCATCCACTCCGATCAGCCTGATGGGGATCACATCTATGGGTCCAAGGGAGGGGTGCGTCTGGAACCGTTCACCTACTTTGGCACGTTGGCCGATATGGAGATGGATGCCACCTTCGACCTGAAACGCGCGGATTGGCGCTGGCACCAGTGTGACCCCACCGTGGCCGGCTACGACAGCCCCCAGCGCCACTGGATCTGGGCCCAGCTCGGGCGCGTCCCATTGCTGGACACGGCAGGGATTGCTCTCAAGACCGCCCTCATCACCGAGGGGCTGTATCTCTCGGCGTATCGCGGGCGCGAGGTCACCACAGAAGAGATCGTGAACGCAGAGCCTGGCCTGGGACGCTAGCGCCTGGTCCCCTCGGGGCCGAATCAGGCGTATCACCCTGCGGTATCCGAGCGCAAGGAGAAGGCCATGACCGATTCGCGACCCAACATCATACTGATCATCACCGATCAGCAGCGCTACGACACCATCTCTGCCCTTGGCTTCCCCTACGTGGATACGCCCAACCTGGACAGGCTGGTTGGCGAGGGCACGGTCTTCACCCAGAGCTTTGTGTGCGCAGCCTCTTGCGCGCCAGCCCGAGCCAGCCTGTTCACCGGCTACTACCCACATACCACTGGCATATACAGGAACGCCGACACCTGGCGTCACTCCTGGGTCGAGCCGCTGGCCGACGCTGGCTATCATTGCGTCAACGTCGGCAAGATGCACTCCTATCCCTACGAAACCCCGCTTGGCTTTCACGAACGATTCGTGGTCGAGAACAAGGATCGCTATCTGGAGGGGAGATGGTTCTTTGACCGTTGGGACCTGTCCCTCCAGGCAAGGGGCCTGGTGAAGCAGCAGCGAGAGTTGTATCGCAAGCGCGCGGACTATCGCGATCGGCTGGGCGCCTTCGAGTGGGAACTGCCCGAGGAGACCCATTCCGACATCTTTGTGGGCGATCTGGCCAGGTGGTGGATCGAGACCAAGCCAAAGACCCAGCCCCTCTTCCTGGAGATCGGCTTCCCCGGTCCTCATCCGCCATATGATCCGGTCCCACGCTACCTTGAGCCCTATCTGTCTCGCGACCTTCCTCTTCCTCGTGTGTCTCCGGAGGAACTGGATGCCCAGCCGCAGGCACAGAAGGGTCTGATCGAGGAGAATGTGCGCATAGACCACGACTCGATCTGCTGGACGAGGACGCCCTCGCCCGAGCAACTCCACCGGTTGCGGGCTCATTACCTGGCCAACGTCACCATGATCGACGACAAGATCGGCCAGATCCTTCACGCCCTCGACGAGCGGGGGTATCTGGACGATGCAGTGGTCATCTTTACCTCCGACCATGGCGACTGCCTCGGCGACCATGGCCACATCCAAAAGTGGACCATGTACGACATCATCACCCATGCGCCTCTGATCGTGTGGGCGCCAGGGCGGTTCGGAGCAGGTCGCCAGATCGATCATCTTGTGCAGCAGATGGACATTGCTCCAGCGATCCTCGAACTGGCTGGCGTGCAAGTGCCCGAGTCGTTCGAGGCAGTGTCGCTCATGCCTGCCCTCAGAGGTGAGACCACCGAAGGCGCACGGGAATACGTCTTTGCCGAGCAGTCAGGGGATGGCGTGTTGACCGGCACAGAGATGATGACCATGGTTCGTAGCCGCGAGTGGAAGCTGGTTCACTACCTGGGCAATGGCGACGGCGAGCTCTACGATCTGCAGAAGGACCCGGGCGAGCGCGTCAATCTGTGGGCCACCCCCGGCCATGACGACCGAAAGGAAGAACTGCTGGGAGTCATGCGCGACTGGATGATACGGAGCAGCCTCAAGACCGCGTCGTGGAAAAGCCCGTTGCGATAGAGCCGCCGATTGCCACAAGCCAGGAACCCAAGTCGCGACAGGCGGACTCTCACGAATGTGGGAAGGGTATTCTGCTGCCTGGGCCCGCGCCCGGGGGACCCCCTGCAGGTGAGAAGGAAGGAGCGTTCAAGATGTTCATCGTTCACGTGCACGTACACGTCAAGCCCGAGTTTGTCGAGGCATTTCGCCAGGCGACCTTGGAGAATGCCCGGAACAGCGTCCAAGAGCCTGGAATCGCTCGATTTGACGTGGTGCAACAGATGGATGACCCTACGCGCTTTGTGCTCGTGGAGGTCTATCGCACTCCCGACGATCCTGCCAATCACAAGCAAACCGCCCACTATCAGACCTGGCGCGACACGGTGGCCGAGATGATGGCTGAGAGTCGTGCGAGCGTCAAGTATGCCAACGTCTTTCCTGATGACCAGGGCTGGGGGTGACCGAAAAGACACTGATCCTGCCCATCACACTACCATAGTCCCCGGCCCGGGCCCGTGCCAGCCGAACCCTGTGCACAGAAGGTGCAGCTTGGGGAGGATGTGATCAGGACATGAGGCCATGGACTGGAAACCGCCGGATGGTCCGCCGCCTGGTCTTGGTGACCCTGGCGTTCCTCTCGGCGAGCTGCCGCGCGTCGGAGCCGAGCCCCGGGCTGTCTGCCACGCAGGTGACCCCCAGTGCAGTCACTCCGGAGCCCTCATCTCGGGTCCCCAGCGCTGCCCAAGCCGGGACGGCCCGCGACGAGAGCTTGCCCGCCGATCCCTTCAGGACTCCAGAGCAAGCAGAGCCTCTACCGACACCTACGCCCAGCTCAACGCCAGAGCCCACTCCATCGCTCACCCCCACCCTGCGACCATCAGTGCGGCTGGAAGAAGCGCAGCGGTCCTGGGAGGATGGTGACTATGAAACAGCCATCGCTCTCTGGGAAGAGGCCCGCCAGCAGGCTGATCCCGCCGAAAAGGGTGAGCTAACGATATCGCTGGCACGCGCCTATGCCCGGGTCGATAGGCACCATGGGGCGATTGCCCTACTGGCGGGTGTCGTCACCGAGGCGGCGCCATCTGAGGAGCTGAGCCAAGCCGCCGGCCTGCTCGCCAGTTCCCATGAGGCCCTGGGAGACTGGGACGCGGCTATCGCTGCTTTCGAGCGCTACCTCGAGCTGGAGGACTGGGCTGCCCCATACGTGCGTTGGCACATGGCCAAGGCCCACCAAGCCTTGGACGAGGACGAGCAGGCCGAGGAGCAGCTTGCTGCCATCGATCTGGTCCCTCTACCGGTATCGCAGCGGGCCGAAGTACTGGAAGAGCTGGCAACCGTGCGGCGACGCTTGGGACGCCACGACGCCGCGCTGGAAGCCTATCAGCACATCCTTGACTTCTCAACCGTTCCCGACTATCGGGCGCACATTTTTCATCAGAAGGGTGAGACCCTGCGCGAGGCCGGACGCGAGGACAAGGCCGAGGAACTCTTTGGCAAGGTATTGCAGGAGCACCCCGAGAGTGCGGCAGCCTATTCGTCCCTGCTCGCGTTGGATGAGATGGGCATCGCTCGAGTCACCGACCTGGAGCGGGGAGCTATCCTGTATCACGCCAGACAGTATGAAGCCTGCATCGAGGTGCTGGAGCGCCACCTGCTGTCTGAACCCGTCGATGAGGCGGCGCGAGCCCACTACTACTTGGGACTGGCATACGAAGGGCTGGAGCGATATGCTCAGGCTTTCAGAGAGTTCGACCTGGTCATCAGACGGTATCCCCAGGATCCTTTGGTGGGCGATGCCTGGATGTCTATGGCCCGGACCGAGGCCAGCTACGGCGGAGATCCCTCCGGGCTGTACCAGGAGTTCGCGCGACTTCACCCGGATCATCCCCGCGCGCCCGAGGCGCTCTGGCGAGCGGCCGTGGCCTTGGAGCGAGCAGGCGAGTGGGAACGAGCCGCCGGGTTCTACCGGAAGCTGCACACGACCTACCCGGGTGACTCTCGTGCTCGCGAGGCACTATTTCGCGAGGGGCTTGCAGCCTACGCCTTGCGCGACGTGACCGGTGCCCACGAACTGTGGGCACGAGCGTTGCAGGCTGATCTGGCCCAGTCCGACCGAGCGCGTGTGCTGACCTGGCTGGGTCTGGCAGCCCGCGCGATGGCAGACGCCTCGGCTGCCAGCGACCATTGGCGCGAGGCTGTGAGCATCTCTCCCACGAGCTACTACGGCCTTCGCGCGCGCGACCTGCAGCGGGGTGAGCCGTTGCGCCTGGCACCCGACGCTTCCCCCACTCTGCCCGACGACCGTCTGGACGAATCCGAGTGGGGAGAAATCCTTGCCTGGGCGCATGGCTGGTCTCAGGAATCCACCGGGGTGGGTGCCCGCGTATCGAGCGACCCGCTGGCAGGCCACGCGCAGGCCCTGTGGTTTCTGGACTGGCAAAGCGAGGCAGCGGAAACTTGCCGCCTCCTTCGAGACCAGGTACGCGACGATCCTGACGCACTTGTGGCTCTGGCTCGCCTCTGCGATGGGATGGGCATGCATTCGGTGACTATCTCCTGTGCCGAGAGGCTCCTTGAACTGGGCCGCAAGGCAGCGGCGGGTGAGCCGCCCAGAGCACTGCTCAAGCTCTCGTACCCGACCAAGTTCGGCCACCTGGTGAGCGCCCAGGCAGAGGGCGAGGACATCGACCCCCTCCTCTTTCTGGCCCTGATCCGGCAGGAGAGTCGCTTCAATCCTCGGGCAGTGTCGTGGGCCGGAGCCGTAGGTCTGGGCCAGGTGATGCCCTCGACCGGCGAATGGATCGCCTCGCGCATAGGGCCCGATTCATACAGCCGCGCATTGCTCTTTCGACCAGTGGTCAGCGTGCGCTATGGCGTGTGGTTCATGGCCAGGCTGCTGGACATGTTCGATCGCGATTGGGTCGCAGCCTTGGTGGGCTACAACGCCGGACCGGGGAACGTCAGCCGCTGGACCAATGACCAACCCATTGCCGATCACGATCTGTTCTACGAGACCATTCCCGTGGCCGAAGCTCAACGCTATGTGCGATTGGTGTATGAGAACTACCGGACATACGAGGCAGTCTACCGAGAGAGCGGGGAGATCGGCGATGGTCAGTAGAGGGAGCGCGTCCCCTACGGCTGAAGACATTCTCAAGGCCCTCTTACCTCCAGCACTTGACTTCTGGTGCAGGCAGACCAATAATGGACCAACTGTGATCCCTCGGCGGAGGAAACGTCGCCCGCACATCTGTCGGTTTGAGCAGGTTTCCCCAGGAGAGT
>DATKWG010000019.1:0-26326 GCA_035529675.1 Anaerolineae bacterium | reverse complement strand
GTGCCAAATGACAACCCTATCGAGGGGATAGCCATCCTACTCTCTGCTGTGCGCCTACGCCGTGGTGACGGCCAGTGCGTGCAGCTTTCTGTGGATGGTCTCTCGCAGCGCCCTGGGATTGGTCCACTGGTAGAGGGCAAGGAGACTTTGCACTGCACCGGGGTCTAGGTTCTCCTTCTCCAGAAGTCGTTCCATGGGAGGCCTGGGGCTGTTCGTGAACGTTACCTACCAGCAGCGCTTGATCGAGATGAGTTGCGATGTGCTGACCGCTGGCGAAAGTGACAACTACGGCTTCCGCTTTTCGGCCGAGCTGGGCATCCCTATGATCGAGACCGGGCACGAGATCTCTGAGAATCCTGGGCTGGAACATTTCGCCCGGATGCTCCAGGATCGCTTCCCCGAGCTCGTGGTGAGCTTCTGCGAGTGTGAGCCAGCATGGCGGATGGCTTGGGCCACGACTGGATCTTAGGTGCCCCGCCATCTCACACGTGCGGCGCGTCCTGGCCTTCTGTGGCCTGCTGCAACCGCAACCGAGAGTATCGAAAAACGGATCTGTCATTCCGAGCCGTAGCGTAGCGCAGGCGAGGAATCTCTGTCTTGTGCGGCTGAGACTCTTCGCTTGTACCCCCGAAGGTCGGGGCACTTGTACCCCCGAGGGTCGGGGTACTTGCGCTCAGAGTGACAACGACGGGAGGTCACACAAGGTTTTTGATACTCTCCAACCAACGCTTGGCAGCACTCATGCAGTGTGCTATACTTGCTTGTGCAGGTGTTCGAGTCTATGGTCCCCGATGGATAGGAGGCCCTCATGGTGAAAAGGCGTGTAAACGCGGGAGCTTCGCTTGTGATGGTGGTCGTGTTGACCTTGTCGGCCGTGCTCGCGGTGAACGTTGCGGCCGATGAGCCGGTGTACCACACCGTCTTGTGGGGACAGAGCCTTTCATGGATCGCGTACCGGTATGGTGTGACCCTCCAGGAGCTGGTCGAAGCCAATGGCCTGTCGAACCCCAATGTCATCTATGCCGGGCAACGCTTGCGCATCCCTGTGCCCGCGAGGGAATACACGGAGCACGTGGTGAGCTGGGGGGAGAGCCTGCTCACCATCGCCGCTCGGTACGGGGTAAGCATGTGGGAGATCGCCGCGAGCAATGGCATTGCCAACATAAACCTCATCTTCGTTGGGCAACGCTTTCGCAGTCCCAGCGGCGCTTTGCCGGAGGCCGAGCCTACACCTGAAGTTGTGCAGGAAGCCATCGTCATCGCCAGCCCGGGGGACGGGAGCGAGGTTGACAGCCCCGTCACCGTCACCGGCTGGGGGAGTGGCTACGACAACAAGTTGGCTGTGGATGTATTGGACGAATTCGGGTCCATCATAGGACAGGGATTCGTGACCGTTGACGCCGAGCCGGGAGAGAGTGGTGCCTTTATGGGCACCATCGAGCTTGACCAGGCGGGCTCTGCGGGCGTCGGTCGCGTCCAGGTTTACAGCATCAGCGCGAGTGATGGGGCCATCGAGCACCTTGCCTCGGTGATGGTCAGCGCCGGCGAGTCAGAGACTCCCCCCGAGCTAGAGGCGAGCCCTCCGGTGATACAAGAGGCCGTTATCATCACCAGCCCAGCCCCGAGGATTGGCGTAACCAGTCCCGTGACCGTCGCTGGCTGGGGGAGCGCGTTCGAGAACACGCTGGGTGTGGACGTGCTGGACGAGGTGGGCATGGTCATCGGGCAAGGGTATGTGATCGTCGATGCCGAGTTCGGGCAGTACGGCCCGTTCACAGGCTCCATCGATTTCACGCCCCCGGCTTCGGCACAGATTGGCCGCATTCAGGTGTACAGCATCAGCCCGAAGGATGGGGCTATCGAGCACCTGAATTCGATACTGGTGGATCTGTTGCCTTGAGCACTGACTGCCCAGGGCTATCGGGGTAGGATACGAACGTCGGTGGCAACCGGGTGGCCCTCCACCGGCGTTTCATTGTCAACGTGAGGTTGGCGACCTACTGACCGGGGGGGAAGCTGCAGGCGGCGGGGAGTCCGCCCGCGTCTTCTGCGGCCACGATGCCGTTGAGCACGGCCAGCGCCACGGCCTCGGCTGCCATGTGGGACACCAGGGCCATCTCACGCGTACCCGGAGCCAGGCCCCGCACGACGCTCCCCGCGATGGCGCCTGCACGGCAAAGCACGACGGTGCAGCCGGCCAATGCCGACTCATCGGTGGCGTGTCCGAGCTCGATGCCACTCACATCGGTTACCGATCCAGGGGCCAGATCACTCATGGCAGGTATCCCGTAGTTCAGGGGCACAGGCCCTCCACAGGGTCGCCACGCGCTCGAGCACTCGCTCAGCGATGTCGACCTTGGGCATGAGGGGCAAGGCCTCCGTGTCGCCGTCAGGGGTCAGCAATGTCACCCGATTCGTGGCCACGCCAAAGCCGCTGTCGGCGGACGAGACGTCGTTGGCCACGAGCAGATCGACCCTCTTGTCCCGCAGCTTGATGCGAGCGTTCGCCAGGAGGTTCTCGGTCTCGGCAGCAAAGCCCACGACCAGGCGCGGCTTGTTGGCCGATCTTGCGTCGGCCACGGCGGCGAGGATGTCCTGGGTGCGCTCCAGCTCGAGAGCGAACGTCCCCTCGCTCTTCTTGAGCTTTTGTGAGGCGGCCCGTGTTGGACGATAGTCTGCCACGGCGGCCGCCATGATCAGGATGTCAGTGTCGTCAAGGCAACCCATCACCTGGTCATACATCTCACCAGCGGTGCGCACCGGTATCATCTCGACGCCGTAGAGTGGCTTCAAGGACGTAGGTGCGTTAATGAGTCTGACCTGGGCGCCGCAGTCGCGCGCTGCCTCTGCCAGAGCGTAGCCCATCCGCCCCGACGACCGATTGCCCAGATGGCGGACCGGGTCCAGCGGCTCTTGGGTGCCGCCAGCGGTCACGGCCACGCGCACACCAGCCAGATGCCCGTCGCGCCCCAGGGCCTGGCGCACAGCACCCAGTATCTTGTCAGCGTCGGCCAGACGGCCAGCGCCCACCCGCCCCGAAGCCAGCCGTCCGTAGCCGGGACCGACGATGGTGGCGCCTCGCTCTTGCAAGAGGCGCACGTTGCCCTGAGTGATCTCGCTGGCCCACATGTCGGCGTTCATGGCTGGAGCGATGACCAAGGGTGCCCTGGTGGCCAAGACCGTGCAGGTCAAAAGGTTGTCGGCCAGGCCGTGAGCAAGCTTGGCGATGGTATTGGCCGTGGCTGGGGCGATGAGGATCACGCCAGCTCTCTCCGACAGCGCGACGTGGGCCATGGCGGCGGAGCCGCATGAAGAGACATCCGTATCTCGCAGCAGGCGGAACATATCTGCCGAGACTGGACGTCTGGAAATCGTCTGGAACGGCAATGGCGTCAGAAAGTGTGTGGCCGCATCGGTCATGATCACGTCAACGCTGGCGCCCGCCTGAACCATCTTGCTGCACAGATCGATCGCCTTGTAACATGCAATGCCGCCGGTCACCCCCAGAACGATGTTAGCACCTTGGAGTATCATCCTGCGTCCTCGTTCAACTCGTAGATGATGCGCAGTCCTTTCAGGGTCAGCCAGGGGTCAACGATGTCAAAGATGCCAGTCTCCCGAGCGATGAGTGGGGCCAGACCACCAGTGGCGATGACGCGCATCTCGGGGCCGAGTTCCCTGCGAAAGCGTTCCACCAATCCTTCGACGAGACCAACGTAGCCAAACAGGATTCCCGAGCGCAGGGCATCCATGGTGTTCCGTCCGATGGCTCTGCTGGGGGGGCGGAGATCGACGCGCGGGAGCTTGGCGGTGCGCTGGAAGAGAGCTTCGGCAGCCACTTGCACGCCCGGCGCGATGGCTCCCCCAAGGTATTCTCCCTTGGCAGAAATCGCATCGAAGGTTGTTCCCGTGCCGAAATCGACGATGCACGCCGGACCGCCAAGGACACGGTAGGCGGCCGCAGCGTTGACCACCCGGTCGGCGCCCACGTCACGCGGGGCGTCGTAGCGAATGGCCACGCCGGTCTTTACGCCGCTATCGACGACCAGGGGTTCCAGGCGCAAGTACAGGCTGGTCATCTCGCGAAAAACGTCGGTGAGAGGTGGGACCACGCTGGCTAGGGCAACTCCCTCTATGCTGTCGCGATCGTAGCCGTGGTGGGCCAGCAGACCGACCAGCAACATGCCATACTCGTCAGGCATCTTGTGGTGATCTGTGCTCAGACGCCAGTGGGTGAGCAGCTCCCCACCCCGGAAAAGCCCCATGGTGATATTGGTGTTGCCGATGTCAACACATAGAAGCATCGAAGCAATCTCCTACTTCAGGCCAAGAGGGGCTCATAGCATCGGAAAAGCGCCAGGTGTAGCAGCGAGCGACTCGTTTCGCCTGCGCTTGGGCAACTCTCAAGTGGTAATCGACTGAGCGCATTGGCGGCAGGCCTTGGCGAGACTCCGGGCGATCTGGCCCGTCTCTCCTCTTAGTGCCGTGATCGTTGCGGAATCTGGTCGGCCCAGCTTCTGGCCCCGAATCGCGCTTCGACAGGACGGCACTGTGATACACTCGCAGGCGACTCAGCTGTCCGGCGAGACATACCGTGCCCTGTCGGCTCAGCAAGACGGACGGGCGCCTTGCCGCCCTCAGGATGCCCTTTTCCCTGGTCGGCATAATCCTATCTCAGGACAAGATCACGTTGTCGATCAGTCTCACCGGGCCGATTCTCACCGCCAGCGATACTAGAGCCGGCGGATTGACCTCGGCTAGTTCCTCCAGCGTCTGGGCGTCGGCCACGCTAACATAATCAATGGTCGCCAGAGGCTCCTTCTGGATCAGGGCGGTCATCTCCCGTCTTAGCCGCTGAGCGTCTCTCTCGCCCTGTGACCACAATTGTCGAGCCAGGTCCAGCGCCTGACAGAGGACTGCGGCCGCCTTCCGCTCTCTGGCGCCAAGATAGGCATTGCGGCTGCTCATGGCCAGGCCATCAGGCTCACGGACCGTGGGGACAGTGACAATCTCCGGATCCATATTCAGGTCAGCCACCATCTTGGTGATGACCAATACTTGTTGAGCATCTTTCTGCCCAAAGTAGGCCTGAGTGGGCTGAACGATGTTGAAGAGCTTGGTGACCACGGTGGCTACCCCCTGGAAGTGGCCCGGGCGGCAGGCGCCTTCCAGGCGCTCGGTGACTCCCTTCACCTCCACCCAGGCACCAAAGTGCGGGGGGTACATCTCAGCAACCGAGGGCATAAAGACAATGTCGGTTCCTTCTTCTTCCAGCAAAGCCAGGTCGCGCTCAGCATCGCGGGGATAGTGGTCAAAGTCTTCCTGGGGGCCAAACTGCGTTGGATTGACGAATATGCTGACCACAAGCGACGGGTTTTCGGCTCTGGCTCGTCTGACCAGGCTCAGGTGCCCTTGGTGAAGATAGCCCATGGTGGGAACAAGCCCAACGGGCTGGGCAAGCTTGTCCCTCACTCGCCTCATCTCTCCTATTGTCTCAACGACTCTCATGGCGAATCCCTCTACTGAAAAGGGCTAACCGCCCCGCTCACTCTATAGGCTGGCCAATATGCTCTCATCCATTGAGAAGCTATGCTGGTCAGTCGGGAACCTGCCTGCCCTTACCTCATCATAGTACTCAGCCAGGGCGTTTTGGATGATGTCGCTCAGCCTGGCATACTGCTTGGCATGTTTGGGCACGAAATCGGTAAAGGAGCCCAGGATGTCATTGATGACCTGGACCTGGCCGTCGCAGCCCGCGCCGGCCCCAATGCCGATGGTGGGGATGCCCACTCTTTGGGTGATCAGGGCTGCCAGGGGAGCCGGAATGGTCTCCAACACGATGCCAAACGCTCCAGCCTCTTCCAACGCTGTGGCATCCTCTAGCAAGCTTGTTGCCGCCTCTGAGGTCTTGCCCTGTACCCTGAAGCCACCCAACTGGTGAACAGACTGGGGGGTAAGCCCGATGTGACCCATCACCGGGATGCCACATTCCACCACCCGTCGTACTGTTTCGGCGACTGTCATACCACCCTCAAGTTTGACCGCCTGAGCGCCGCCCTCCTGGATGAAACGAGCCGCATTCCTGAGAGCGTCCTCAATGCTCACCTGATAGGTCATGAAGGGCATGTCTCCAATCACCATGGCCCGCTGGGTGCCCCTCACCACTGCCTTGGTGTGATGCAGCATGTCGTCCATGGTCACCGGGATGGTCGATTCATACCCCAGGACAACCATGCCCAAGCTGTCGCCAACCAGTATCAGCGGTATGCCAACCTGGTCAACTATCTTGGCAGTGGAGTAGTCGTAGGCCGTGACCATAGTGATCTTCTCACCCTTTGGTTTCATGCCCTTGATTCCGTTTATGGTGACTCGCATGTTCCGCCTCCTATGAAGTTGCAGTGCCAGAAGCCCGTTTCGCTAGAGTGATGGAGATGGCGTTGTCGTCATCAACGCACATGGCTTTGTGAGTCAGGTCGTTCTAGCATGGCCCGTAGCTCCTCTGCCTGGCCTTGATCAATCCTTCCTTTGTCCAGTGCGATGGGGATGGTCTGGAGCCCAAGTTCACAGTATGTGGACAGCAGGCCAGGAGCCACCTCCTGCAGTGCCCTGATGTGCTTCCCTATCGTGCCAGCATCACCCCGGGCAATCGGGCCGGTGAGGCATTGGGGTATGCCCATGCTTTCGATGTTACGAATGGTGCCCCTCAGTAGTGGCAGCAATGCCCGGGTGGCCTGATCTGGTGGGATGGCGAACGTTTGCCATAGGTCAGTGGCCAGCTTGACCAGGGTAACCAGGTAGTTGCAGGCCATGACCGCCGCCGCGTGGTAAGCCACTTTGTCGCCAGCCTTCAGCTCTATCCACCGACCATCAAGGGCCAGGGCCAGGTCTTTCAGTGTAGTGAGCAGGGGCTCCTCAGCCTCGATGGCAAAGGTCGAGCCTGGCAGGTTATCTATGGCTTGCTTGGCGCTGGCAAAGGTCTGCAGCGGATGAAAAGCGCCAGTCTGAGCGCCTGAGCTCTTGGCTGGCTCCAGAATGTCAGTCGAAGCAGCGCCGCTGCAGTGGACCACCCTTTGGCCTGGATGCCATCGTATCTCAGCCACCACAGGAGCGATGGCATCATCGGGAGTAGTGATGAACACCAGCTCGGCCGCGTCAGCCGCAGCTTGGTTATCCTTGAAGCCACGGCAACCGCTGATTGCCTGGGCCAACCTTTGAGCTGAACTCTGGCGTCGGCTGGAGACGGCTACCACAGGGTAGCCCCTACCGTCCAGTCTGATGGCCAGGGCGGTGCCCACCGTTCCAGCTCCAATGAATCCCAGTCTGAGCATCTGGCTTCCTCGTTGGGTCTCTGCTCAACAGAAAGAGCCTCGCGCAACCGAAACGCGAGGCTAGCCGGACCGTCTGATGATGTCCGGAGAGTTTCTCGCCGTCTCGGTCGCATAGCGATCCAAGCGACGCTTTGTCGCTATAAGCGTTTGGCTGGGTGCGTGCCACAGGTCACCCGCAACCTCATTCTATCATACTCCAGGGATAGAGTCAAGGGATCGCACGGAGAATGCAAAAAGACGGTGGCCTCGTTGGGCGACTTTCGGGGGAAGGGCAGACTCCTCCTCGTCACTGGTGTCATCTTGGGCGCCTGTCTGGCAATGCTCGTGAACGTGCTCACGCTGCCTCTGGTCTTCTTCTTCCTGATGTTGGTCGGGGCCAGCGGCAATGCCTGCATGGTCCTCAACAACACCCTCTTGCAGACCAACGTCGAGGACCGGTTTCGCGGGCGAGTAATGAGCGTGCACATGCTCATGTGGGGGCTGAGCCCCGTGGGTACGATTCCTGCCGGGGCACTCTCTGACCTGATGGGAGTTCGCTTCGTGATCACCGTGCAGGGCGTGCTTTGTGCGGCGGCCTTCCTATCGTTCGCGCTGTTCAGGCGAGACATCAAGCGCATGGAATAGACACCGACCGGCGCGGCGCCGGGCTGACCTATGAGCCGCTTCGTGGCGAGCGAAGCGGGGGACAGGAGCTATCGGGCCACAGGGATACTGGATGCACGTATTCCTTGGTGTGGATGCCCACACATGGCAGACGAAACGGAATCCCTTCTGCTTTCCCAATGCTCTTGACGTTGAGACCCGCGTCCAGTCACTTGACGTGCGGCCCCGAGTGTGTTATCATAATGTGTGTAGCGTTTCGGGATGTATGGTCTCACACCATATCGACCGCGGCAAGGAGGAACCCATGAAACGACTCGCTCTGGTCCCGTTGTGCCTTGTCGTCGTACTGGTGCTTGTGGCTTGCAGTGGAGGTGGCAGCCAGCCGACCACTGGAAGCCAGCCAATGTCCACTGCGGTCTCTGAGAAGGAGAAGCGCATTACCATCAAAGAAGTCGAGGGCCGCGAGTGGAAGCAGGTCGAAACCGACTCATCGCTTCAGGTGGTCAGCGCCAAGCTCTTTTTCACCGGTATCGGCGAGATCGCCTATGTGATCGGAGAGCTAGAGAACACGGGCGATGCGCCCGTCACCGACGTGACGATCACGATCAAGAGCTACGGGGCTGATGGCACGTTGCTGGATGATCGCGATGGGAGTGCCCCCTTTGACGTTGTGGCGGCTGGCCAAAAGGTGCCGTTCAAGACGCAGTCAGACTTGCGCGATGTGACCCGTTTCGAGCTCGAGGTCCATAGCAAGGTCGCAGAGGGCGAGAATGTTCTGCTGGACGTCACCAATCCCGCCATGTCGGAGCCCAAGGTGGGTTCGTCTTGGATCACCGGCGACGCCAAGAACACGACCGGCGCCGCGATCAAGGGATTCCGGGTGATCGCCGTCTTGCGCGATGCTGACGGGGCGGTCGTGGAGTTGGGCGTCAGCGATGTCAGCACCCCACTAGAGGCAGGCGCAACGGCGAGCTTCAAGTACTCGGTAAGCGATAGGAATGCCACGGCTTTTGAGGTCTTTGCCCAACCGACGCCCTAGCCGGCGCTCCAGGGCCATGGACCCCGGGTCCCGCGTCATCGCGAGGGAAGGCTTACCAGGAAGGAGGTGGCGTAGCGAAGGTAATCGGCGGGTATCCGTCGTTGTTGGCGTTTTGCCGAATTGCAGCCGTTCGCGATTGTGTTGAACGGTCGCAGACTATTACACGGAGGAGAACCTCATGATGTCAATGACGCGTCGCAAGCTGCTTGGCTATCTCGGTATCGGTTCCGCTGGTATTGCCCTGGCGGCCTGCCAGCCCAAGGTCGTCGAAAAGATCGTCAAGGAGACCGTGGTCGTCGAAAAGGAGGTCGAAAAGGAGGTTGAGAAGATCGTCAAGGAGACCGTGGTGGTCGAGAAAGAGGTTGCGGCGGCCGCCGGTGAGGTCGTAGAGATACGCTGCACTCACTCTTGGCCCGCCGAGCTGTGGCCCCGCCAGGAGCAGTTCGACGATACCTTCAACGAGGAGCACCCCAACATCAAGGTCATCGGCGAGAACGTGGTGTGGGGCGACTATGTCCCCAAGCTGACCGCTGCTGCTGCCGCTGGTGCCATGCCGGACCTGATGTACTGTCAGTACGCCTGGGCGCAAAAGTTCATCGTGAACCGCGCGGTCATCAGCTTGCAGCCCTACCTGAACAACGATCCCGAGTTCTGGGGGGAGGACGACTTTAACCCCGAGAGCCTCAAAACGTACCGCTTCAAGGGCGACCTTTACTTCGTCCCTTATGATGAAGGCCCAACGAACATGATCTACTACAATATTCGCCTGTTTGATGAGGTCGGCTACCCTTACCCGAACTCGGACAAGGACTGGACCTACGAAGACCTGCTGATGGCGGCCAAGGAACTGACCAGTGGTGAAGGCACGAGCAAGGTCTGGGGTTGGAACGGCATCCCCAGCATGGGTGGCGACCTGAACATGGACTTCTTGGCCACCTGGGGTGCGCGCTTCTGGGTCGATCCCTGCGAGACCAAGTCGGAGATCAACTCCAAGGAAGCCGTCGAGTGCCTCACATGGTGGGCCGCATTCCGTCTGGAGCACAAGGTGTCGCCGACGCCCGCCGAAGCTGGGACAATCCCGGGCAACCCCTTTAGCTATGGCCGTGTGGCCATGATGAAGGGTGCCTCGTGGGACAACCGTTGGATCCATTCCAACCTCAAGGATCCGTACGATATCGCCCATACCTACATCGGCCCCAACGGCAAGCGTTCCAGCTCGTCGATGGGCTCGGGCTATGGCATCACCAAGGACACCCCCCACCGCGAGCAGTGCTGGGAGTATCTGCGCAACTACCTGAGCACCGAGGGACAGATCTTTGTGTGGGCCGCGCCTGGCGTGGGCTCGCCGACACGTTGGTCGGCGTACCCCGCCTACTTTGATTCACCGCTGGCCCCCAAGAGCGCCAAAGTATTCATGGAGGCGCTGCAGGATTACGCCAAGCACGAGATCCTCGATAGCCCCAATGGGTACGAGATCACCCAGACCGCAAACCCCATCTGGGATAAAGCGCTGCTGGGCGAGAGCTCGGTCCAGGAAGCCTTGGATGAGATCCAGGAGGCGGTCAAGCCTGTCATGGCCAAGAACGTCCAGTGGTGCGAAGACGCTGGTCTGATCGAGTAGGTGGCCTGCCAGCCAGTGGCAGGGAATCCTGCCACTGGCTGGGCCTTGGTGCGCGATACCTTGTGAGGAGACGATGCCGTGGGAGCAGCTCGTGCAGTGATGGCTGAGCGAGAGCCACCTCGGCCGGGGAGTATTTCCCGGCACGAGGAGATAGAGTTCTTTCTCTTTATCATGCCCTGGATGATTGGATTCATCTGTTTTAGTGCCATACCGATCGTAGCCTCGTTGGTGTTGTCTGCGGCCGACTGGCCGATGCTGCAGCCGCCCACCTGGGTTGGATTTGGAAACTATGCGGAGATATTCGGTCGCGATCCGCTCTTTAGGAAATCGCTGGTGAACACCGTCTACTATGTGTTCATCTCCGTACCGGCCGGCATCGTGGTGGCGCTGGCCTTGGGCATCCTGCTGAACCAGAAGGTAATCGCTCGGCCCTTCTTCCGGACCTGCTTTTACGTGCCCTCGCTGGTGACGGGGGTCTCTGTGGCGGTCCTCTGGTCCTGGCTGCTCAACCCACAGTTTGGACTCATCAACCACTTTTTGTCTCTGTTCGGCATCCAGGGCGCCGAGTGGCTCTATAACACCAAAACGGCCATGCCGGCCATGATCGTCATGAGTCTGTGGGGTGTGGGCGGCAGTATGGTCATTTACCTGGCGGGCCTGCAGGGCATCCCAGAGCAGTACTATGAGGCCGCCGAGATCGACGGCGCCGGGACATGGAAAAAGTTCCAGCATATCACCGTGCCGATGATCACGCCAACGATTTTTTTCACCTTGGTCATGGGCGTCATCGGGTCTTTTCAGACATTCACCCAATTCTTTGTCATGACGAACGGGGGGCCCGCCAACGCGACACTGACTTATGTATTGTATCTCTATCGCAATGCTTTCGAGTATTTCCGGATGGGCTACGCTGCGGCATTGGCTTGGCTTCTCTTTATCATCATCTTGATCGTGACTATCCTGCAGTTTTGGGGCGCGGGTCATTGGGTCTACTATGAGGGCGAGCTGAGATGATAGGGAGGATGACCGAATATGACCGCAGCTACTACGTCGAAGAAACTGGATTGGCGAGCTTCTCGCCATGCCCGGCATGTTGTGTCGCAGGTCTTTGTCTACGCGCTGCTCTTGGCCGGATCGTTTGTTTTCATAACGCCTCTCATCTGGATGTTCTCGACGTCACTGCGCCCTGAGTGGGAGGTCTATACCTATCCGCCCAAGTTGTTCCCCAACTACTGGTTTTGGGAGAACTATCCCGAGGGTTGGTCCTCGCTGATTCCGTTCTCCACTTTCCTCAAGAACACGCTGACGATCACGCTGTTCAATGTGACCGGCAACCTCATCTCGTGCTCGCTGAGTGCCTTTGGCTTTGCGCGGCTGCACTCGCGGTACCGAAACGTGCTGTTCATGTTGCTCTTGAGCACCATGATGCTGCCCTACGAGGTCACCATGATCCCGCAGTACGTGGTGTTCGCCAAGTACCTAAAGTGGGGCAACGACTTCAAGCCGCTGATCCTGCCCGCGTGGTTCGGCTGGCCGTTTGGCATCTTTTTGCTGCGGCAGTTCTTTATGACCATTCCCTTCGAGCTGGACGATGCGGCGCGCATCGATGGGGCTTCGACGTTCCGCATCTTTACGCAGATCATGCTGCCTCTTGTCAAGCCCGCGATGGCCACAGTCGCGATTTTCGCCTTTGTGGGCAACTGGAACAACTTTATGGCGCCGCTGATCTATCTCAATAGTATGTCCAAGTTCACCATGGCGCTGGGGCTGCGGCTCTTTCAGGGGCAACACGCCACCCACAACCAGCACTTGCTGATGGCTGTCTCGATGGTGAACATCACGCCTATCTTGCTGCTCTTCTTCTTCGCCCAGAAGACCTTCATTCGGGGCGTGGCGCTCACCGGTATCAAGGGCTAGCGCATGATCTCAAAGGATCGTGTCGTAACGTCGATAGCCCATTGCGAGCCCGACAGGGTGCCCATTGACTTCTCGGCTGAGCCCGACATGCTGGGAAAACTATTGCAGCATTTCGATTGCCTCCCACCGGGGTACCTGGCCAGGTTAGACCTGGTCTACAAACTGATAGTCTTACGGACAATCTGGCCCCTCAGGTTAGAACCCTGCGCAGCGAAGTCCATGAAGAGACCCGCCGATGGCTACGGCGATCTCCTGCCATGGCCGCTGGCCTCACTGACCACATTTGGACCATCAAGGAACTGGTGACTCCAGTTCCGGTTCCCACCAACATCCAATAGGGAGACTACCCCGCCTTGAGGCCATCGAAAAACCATGCGTGACTTCCCGTCGCTGTCACTCTGAGCGTAAGCGAAGAGTCCAACCCGCACAAAAGAGATTCTTCGCTGCGCTACGGTTCAGAATGACAAACCCGTTTTTCGATGCTCTCCGTCTTGGGGGTAGACGATCAGGCCTGAGTGTGCTATACTTGTTTGCGTCTCCTTGGTCATGTCGTGTCACATCGTATTGGGGACAAGTAATCCTACCCTATGATCAGTTGCTTGCACCTGTGAATCGCACGGAGGACGTTGAATGCGCAAGAGCTTCTCAAGCTTGCTTGTGCTCGTCGGGTTCGCGGTCCTCTTTTCCGCCTGTGCTCAGCCCACACAGCCAACCCCCACCCGCATGCCCGAGCTTGGTTTGCGTAGAAAGGGGCTTTCTCCCTCGGAGGTGGCGATGCCCTGGTCTCAGCCCGACAGCGAGTCGGTTCTCAGGGTAGTCAGCTGCAGGACGTTTCGCCACCTTGGCGAGGCGGTTCACCTGGTGGGCGAGGTTGAGAACACGGGCGAGATCAAGATGGGGGAGGTTTCTGTTGAGGTAGTGGGCTACGCCAGGGGTGGGAGAGTTATGGATACTAAGCAAGACTCCACGTACCTCAGCGTGGTCCCACCCGGAGCCAAAGCGCCTTTTAGGGTGTTCTTTCACGCCAAAGACGTAGAGCGATGCGAGTTGACTGTTACGGGCGAGCCGACCGAGGCGGAGCCTGCAGACACGTTGGAAGCAAGCCTCGTGGCCCTGTCGGCTCCTTCATCCGGCTATTCACACGTCAAGGGGGAGTTGGACAACCCCGGTGCTGAGACCGTGAACGTAACCCTCATCATTGTCCTCCGTGATGAAAGCGGTGAGGCTGTCGAGGTGCATAGGGCCAAACTCAGGCAGCCGGTCGAACCAGGTTCCACCTCTTTTGACGTGCTAGCGCTTCACCACGGCGCTGCTACAGCCGACATTCGGGCCGAAGTCAGGGACGACAAGTAGCCAGGGGTATGCTGCACCTGTGGCCGCGCAATGGCAGGGGTCGCGGCAGGGCACATCGAGCGTCTGTCTGGACTCGAGGCGAAGGTCTTGGTGAGTCAGGAGCCAGCGGCAATCTGTCGATTGGCCCGAGCAAGGGGATTCCAAGAGAGGAGAAAGGAGGCGGAGAAGGACGATCGATCAGGTGTGTTGCGGGTGATTCGTGAACATGGGATTGTCGGAGGATCAGTACCTGCAGAAGGAGAGAACCATGAAATCCAGAATGAATCGACGCGAATTGCTGCGTTGGCTTGGCCTTGGCTCTGGGGCTCTGGTTTTGGCAGCCTGCCAGCCCAAGATCGTCGAGGTTGAGAAGGTGGTCAAGGAAACGGTTATCGTGAAGGAGGAGGTCGAGAAGGTCGTCAAGGAGACCGTGGTCATTGAGGCGAAGGCCGCCCCGCGTGAGGCAGTGAAGTTGCGCTGCACCCACTCCTGGCCTGCAGACCAATGGCCGAGACAGGTAGAGTTCGACGACGTGTTCAATCAGGAGCACCCCTACATCAGCATAACCGGGGAGAACATCCCCTGGGCCGACTACGTGCCCAAGCTCACCGCCCTGGCTGCCGCGGGCACCCTGCCAGACCTCGTTTACTGTCAATACGCCTGGGCGCAGCAGTTCATCTTGAACCGCATGATCTTGAGCGCTCAGCCGTACCTGGATAACGACCCCGAGTTTTGGGACATAGACGACTGGGTGCCGCCAGGTCTGGTGTCGTATCGATGGCAGGGAGAGCAGTACCTCCTCCCCTACAATGAGGGGCCAACCAATCTCATCTACTTCAACAAGAGGATCTTTGACGAAGCAGGCGTCCCCTATCCCCACTCGAACAAGGACTGGACGCTCGACGACTTGTGGGACTATGCTAAGGAGCTCACCACAGGTGAGGGCGCCGACAAGATCTGGGGCTACGACGGACTTCCTTCGATCTGGATCATCAACGGCGACATCCTCAAGACCTGGGATGCCGAATTCTGGAACGACCCCTGCGAGACCAAGTCGCGCATGCACGAGGAGAACGCGATCAAGTGTCTGGAATGGTGGCTTGAGCTATACAAGTCAGGCGTTGCTCCAACGCCCGCCGAGGCAGAGACCGTTCCGGGCAACCCCTTTGCCTACGGCGTGGTGGCCATGGTCAAGGGCGCGTCCTGGGACAACCGGTGGATCAAACCCAATCTGAAGGACCCCTACGACGTAGCCCATGCGCCGGTCGGACCGAACGGCAAGAGGAGCAGTACCAGCGCTGGCAGCGCCTACGGCATCACCAAGGACACCAAGCATCCGGATGATGCCTGGGTGTATCTGCGGGCGTACAACACCACAGAGGGACAGATCTTTCTCTTCTCCAGCATCGGCATAGACCCGGCGCGCTGGTCAGCCTGGCCGGCCTACTTTGAGACCGATGCGACCCCCGATAGCGCCGAGGTCGTGATGGAGGTCATGGAGCAATATGCTGAGCATAACCTCCTGGATAGCCCCCACGGGCGTGAGATCTCGACGGCAGCCCAGCCCCTTCTCGATCGCCTCTGGCTCGAGGAGCTGACTCCCAGAGAGGTGTGCACCCAGATCACCGAAGCGTGTGCGCCGATCATGAAGAAGAACGAGGAATGGGCTGCACTCGCGGGTCACGTGTGTTGATCCCACGCAAGGGCAGTGGCCGGGGTTTGTCCCTGGCCACTGCAATCTCGCATGACTAGTTCAGGAGAGAACGTGGAGAGAACAGCCAAACTGGCAACCAGGACGAGACGTCGCAGACTCGGTGCCACGGCCAGAAGAGAGGAACGCGAGCTCTACCTGTTCATTGGGCCTTGGCTGATCGGACTCGTTCTCTTTTATGCTGGCCCGATAGTAGCCTCCGCCTCTATGAGTCTGACCGAGTGGCCCATGCTCAGCTCGCCACGCTGGGTGGGGTTTGCCAACTATGCGGAGATTCTGGGCAGCGATGCGCTGTTCGGGAAAGTCCTGTTCAATACCGTCTACTATGTCGTCTTTTCGGTTCCCCTGGGTATCATCTTGGCCCTGGTGATAGCTATCCTGCTTAACCAAAAAGTCCGATGGCTGCCACTATTTCGCACCATCTACTACATCCCATCTCTGGTCACCGGCGTCTCGGTGGCCGTGGTTTGGAGCTGGCTGCTCAATCCCCAATTCGGCCTGGTGAACCACTTCCTGGGCCTCATCGGCATCAAGGGGCCCAACTGGCTGTTCGACACCAAGACAGCGATGCCCGCGATGATCATCATGAGCCTGTGGGCTGTCGGGGGGAGCATGGTCATCTATCTGGCTGGGCTGCAGGGCATACCCCAGCATCTCTACGAGGCCGCAGAGATCGACGGAGCCGGATCGTGGGCCAGATTCCGCAACGTGACCCTTCCCATGATGACCCCCACCATCTTCTTCAACTTGATCATGGGCATCATTGGTTCGTTTCAGACGTTTACGCAATTCTTTATCATGACGAACGGTGGGCCAGCAAACGCCACGCTAACCTATGTTCTGTATCTCTATCGCGTCGCCTTCGAGTTCTTCCGCATGGGCTACGCGTGCGGGCTGGCCTGGATGTTGTTCCTGGTCATTCTGGTCATGACATTGATGCAGTTCTGGGGTGCCAGATACTGGGTCTATTACGAGGCGCCCGCGGCGAGGAGATGAGTTCGATGGGTGACCCCGCTGTTGCTCTCGAGCGCGACTATGAGCCGTTGGTGAAAAGGACTCTTGTTCAGCGATATTGGCGAGAGTCCAAGAAGGTCCGCCATGCGGTGTGGCTCACGCTCGTATACGGGCTACTCCTCTTTGGCAGCGCGGTTTTCATCATCCCCCTCATTTGGATGGTATCCACATCCCTCAGGCCAGAGTGGGAGGTCTATAGCTATCCTCCCAAAGTGCTGCCCAACTTTTTTCTGTGGCGAAACTACCCCGAAGGTATGACGCGGCTCTTGCCGTTTCCCAGGTTCTTGGTCAATACGATGACCATCAGTGTGGGTAACGTCCTGGGCAACCTGGTCTCTTGCTCGATGGCTGCCTTCGGGTTCGCTCGCCTCCGTGGCCGAGGGCGCGACTTCCTCTTCGGATTGCTGCTCAGCACAATGATGTTGCCCCCGGTCGTCACCATGATCCCTCAGTTCATCCTGTTCACGCGATTGCTTGGCTGGGGGAACACCTACAAGCCCCTCATGGTGCCAGCCTGGTTTGGTTGGCCCTTTGGCATTTTCTTGCTGCGACAGTTTCTCATGACCATCCCGGTGGAACTGGATGACGCAGCCCGAATCGACGGGGCCTCCACCTATCGCATCTTCCTGCGGATCATGTTGCCCCTCATAAAGCCGGCGTTGGCAACGGTGGCCATCTTTGCCTTCGTGGGCAACTGGAACAACTTTATGGGGCCCCTGATCTACATCAGTGACATGACAAAGTACACGATGGCCCTGGGGCTGCGCCTGTTCCAGGGGCAACATGCGACCTACAACCAGCACTATGTCATGGCGGTCTCAGTAGTCAACGTTGCTCCCATTCTGGTGCTCTTTTTCTTCGCCCAACAGCAGTTCATCCAGGGTGTGACGCTAACCGGAATCAAGGGCTAGTGCGCGATGACCCCAAAAGACCGAGTCCTGATGGCCATAGCCCATTGCGAGCCCGATCGGGTCCCCATTGACTTTTCCGCTGAGCCCGACATGCTGGGAAAACTATTGCAGCATTTCGATTGCCTCCCACCGGGGTACCTGGCCAGGTCAGACCTGGTTGAGCACTCGGCCAGGATCGAGGAGGCCATGCGCGAGGCCTATTCCAGTTTGCTTCAACGACTCGATACCGACTTCCGGGAAGTCAGGCCTCGGTACATTGGCCCACCGCCGCGCCGGTTTCCAGATGGAACAGAGGAGTCGGCCTTCGGCTGTCGCAGTGTAGCTGTGACGACGCAGTTTGGAACCTATCATCATGCGGTGTCATTCCCTCTATCGGAGGTCACTACGCCCAAGGAAGTGATGGAGAGCTCCTGCTGGCCCGACCCGGACTCGTTTGACTATGAGAGCGTGGTGCAGCAGTGTGCGGCTGTCAAGGACTATGCGGTGATGTCGGGCTCCTTCAGCGTTTGGAACTTTAGCTTCTATAGCCGGGGCATGGAGAACATTCTCCTCGACCTGGCCCTATCGCCCGAGATCGCCGATGCGATCATAGAAGCTCATACCAGATTCTGTATGGCGTACTACGACCGACTCCTCGATGCTGCCAAGGGCGCCATTGACATCGTACGAACATACGACGATTATGGCACTCAGCGGGGTCTGATGATGAGGCCGGCAAAGTGGCGCGAGCTGATAAAGCCGAGGTTGGCAAGTCTGGTTGACTTGGTGCATAGCTACGGAGCCAAGTTCATGCTGCACTCTTGTGGTTCCGTTGTCGAGGTCATCCCAGACATCATCGAAACGGGAGTGGACGTCCTCGATCCCGTTCAAACCAAGGCTGCTGGCATGGTCCCCGAGACGCTCAAGGAGAGATTCGGCTCGCAGCTATGCTTTCACGGCGGACTGGACACCCAGGACGTGCTCCCGCACGGCACCAGGGAACAAGTCGAGGAAGAGGTCAGACACCTCATTCGAGTCCTTGCTCCAGGTGGCGGATTCCTCTTCAATTCCAGCCAGGCGTTGCTGCCAGACACTCCCATCGAGAACGTCGAGACCATGTACCAGGCCGCTCACCGATGGGGAGTTTACCCGATTGTGGCGTAGAGGTGCCCACCCACCCTGGGAGGGGCAGAGACGCGGGTTCTAGACAACGCACCTTTAGCTGATGGATCAGGTATCGGTGGCGATGTGCCTCCAACACGCTTGTGGATCCCGCCGATAGGAGGCGTATCATGCGGGACGCCACATTCTCCCGTCGTGCTTCCATGTGCAGATGTGCAGTGAATTGGCGTACATTCTCACACTAATGGAGGAATCGACATGAAGAGATGGCAAATCACCAACATCGTAGCCTTGATCGTGACCTTGACGGTCAATGGCCTGGCCAACTATCTGCCTCTCAACGGGCAGACCAGCGGAGAGGTCTCGGACAGCATCCCTGTGCTGTTCACGCCAGCGGGGTATGTCTTTTCCATCTGGGGTCTGATCTACCTGGGGTTGGTGGCCTTTGCCTGGTACCAAGCCCTGCCAGCCCAGAGAGAGACAGACCTCCTAGCACGCATCGGTCCCTGGTTCGCCGTCAGTTGTGCCCTGAACGCAATTTGGCTCTTCCTCTGGCATTGGGAGCTGTTCCCCCTGACCGAGGTCGCCATGGCGGGTCTCCTGGTCTCGTTGGTCGTCATCTATCTGCGGCTGGGAATAGGTCGACGAGAGGTGCCCGCCCGGGAGAAGTGGCTGGTTCACGCCCCCTTCAGCATCTACCTGGGCTGGATTTCGGTGGCCACCATCGCCAACACCTCCATCCTGCTCTATACCTTTGGCTGGGGCGGGTGGGGGATCCCGGAGCAGGTCTGGACCATTCTGGTCATCATCGTGGCGACGGGCCTGGGGATGGCTATGACTCTCCTGCGAGAAGAGATCGCCTATCCGTTGGTCATCGTCTGGGCCGCCATCGGTATCCTGGTGGCCCGCCAGGACATGCCGGCCATCGCCGTGACCGCGGGGATCTGTGCAGCCACGGTGCTCATAGTGCTGGTGGTGAGCCGGATGGTGGGCTGCCGGAGGATGGCCTCCGCGAAGGCGTAAGCACGCGAACCCGGTCGCCCAGAAGACAAAAGGCAACGCCCGACATGAGGCTGCCATAGGGCTGAGGGCAGCCGTCGGCTCTCCATCCGCGCGTGAGCTCCTCTCGCACCCACACTCTCCAAGCCAGCCAACGCCCGCAAGTCCTCGTCATGGCGCACCCCCGAGTGACCGCCGGCCGACCGATACAGAACCCAGCGCACCAGACAAGCTGCCAGGCTGAGTAGTCGTCTCCGCAGCCAACCCACCCAGGCCGTCCGTGAGGGTCACCCTCACGAGTTGCGCTTGCACACAAGTCCCCCAGGCTTGAGTGGATGTTGCCCAGTGGTTCCTTCCCCGGGCCTTCGGCCCGGCCACGACCTTTTCACAATTGTGAACGATTGCCTCTTGATTGTTTTGGCCTTCTCTGCTATAATAGAATAGAACAAATGTTCTATTATCCTACCCACTGAAGAGGCGGTCATGCCCAGGAACCCGCAGAAACGGCGCTGCAAGGTGGAGGGTTGCCGCGCTTGGGCCATGCGGGGCAAGAGCCTCTGCTCCTCGCACACGAGATCGCGCGCGGTGCGAGAGCGTTCAGGGCAGATCATGCCCTTGCTGCTCGCCTTGGAATCGACGCCTGACGGTCCTCCCACCGACATCAAGCTGATCAACGAGGAGTTGGAGAAACTCCGTGAGGGCCGCCGCTACTTTATGCACTGGGTGAAAGAGTTTCGCGCCCAGGATCCGGCCGACCGGCGCGGGCTGAGCCCGTGGGCGTTCCTGCGGGCCTGGAACGACTCCACCGCGCGGATCATGCAACTGCTGCGGGAGCGGCGCGCCTTGACTGGCCAGAAGGAGGGTGAGTTGGGCGAGATCATGGAGAGCGTCTACGACTTGCTGGAGACAAGCCCGGGCGTGGAAGCCCTGGAGACCAAGCAAGCCGCAGCGGGCGAGGATGCCTCTGAGCCTGGTGGCCTCGGAATGACAGAGAGATGAGTTCAGCCATACCGCCTTCCACGAACGACGCTCGACGCAGGCTGCGTGCGGAACTGGTTCGCACCATGTCGCGCGTCGAGATCTTTAGCCGGCGTATCTTGCGGAGGTCCCTCCGCGCCTACCAGTTGGCCCCGGCCCAGGCCATCGTCGATTCGGTGCTGGGAGCCCGCGGGCTCAGCTTTGCGGTCATGATGGCCCGCCAGGCAGGAAAGAACGAGACGGCGGCGCACGTGGAGGCGCTGTTGCTCAACCTCTTTCGCCGACGCGGTGGGTACCTGGTCAAGGCCTCGCCCACCTTCAGGCCTCAGACGGTGAACAGCATCCAGCGCCTCAGCTCAGTCCTCGAGGGCAGCCTGGTGGGGCCCCCGTTGGCCGAGCGTGGATACATCCTGCGCCTGGGCCGGGCACGGGCTGCCTTCTACTCGGCCAGCCCGGGAGCCAACGTGGTGGGTGCTACGGCCAACATTCTGCTGGAGGCCGACGAGGCGCAGGATATCGCCGAGGTCAAGTGGTCCAAGGACTTTCGGCCCATGGGCGCCAGCACCAACGTCACCACGGTGCTCTGGGGCACGGCGTGGACCTCTGAGACCCTGCTGGCCCGTACCATCCGGGCTCTCCGTTGGGCCGAGAGCAAGGACCAGGTGCGCCGCGTCTTTGTCGTGCCCTGGGAGCGCGTGGCCGAAGAGGTCCCCGCCTATGGACAGTATGTGCGTGGTGAGATCCAGCGGCTTGGAAAGGATCACCCTCTCATCAAGACCCAATATCGTCTGGAAGAGATCGACGGCGAGGGAGGCATGTTCCCCCCGAGCGTCCGAGCTCTCATGCGTGGCACGCATTCGCGCCAGCGTGACCCGCCGAAGGGAGGCCGAGAGTACGCCATCCTGGTGGACGTGGCCGGGGAATCGGAGGAACGGGTGGAGGGTGCGCTCCTCCGCCAACGGCAGCCGCGGAAGGACAGCACCGCCCTCACCATCGTGGAGATAGCCGATCTGCAGATGGGGATGCCCCGCTTCCTGGTGATGGATCGCTACTACTGGACCGGCACGCCCCATCCTCAGCTCTACGGCGCAATCGTCCACCTGGCCCAGATCTGGGCGGTCACCCGCGTCGTGGTGGATGCCACCGGCGTGGGTGCAGGCCTGGCCTCGTTCCTGCGACGCACCCTGGGGCCGCGCGTGGAACCCTTTGTCTTTTCCGCGTCTTCCAAGAGCGACTTGGGCTGGGGCTTTCTGGGAATCTGCAGCTCGGGCCGCTTTCAGGACTATCGAGACGACGGCGGGCCCGAGTGGCGTCAGTTCTGGCGCGAGGTAGAAGCGGCTGACTATGAGGTGGTGGATGGGCCCAACAAGCGCATGCGCTGGGGCGTGGCCGACTCCACGGTTCACGATGACCTTCTGATGTCGGCAGCCCTTGTGGCCGTGCTGGACCAGGAGCAGCGTTCGCCCCACCTCGACGCCCAGATCATCGAGGCGGCGGATCCCTTGTCGAGGCAAGAGTGAAGCCCATCCGCGACCGGAGAGATGGCCCCCGGGTCGGTCCCACGATTCGTGCTCCGAACGACACGGAGTCTGCCTCTGAAGGAGGAACCTTGATGCAGGCAGAACAAAGCGATCTCACAGTGGACGCGCAGCGTGCCGGTGACGAGACGCTGCTCCTGCGATTGTGGCAAAAGGGGCTCAGAGAGGTTCGCCGGCGGTGCGCCAGGACGCTTTCCCGCCTGCGCGTGGGAGAGGGAGGTTTCTACCACGCAGACGATTTCCTGCAAGACCTCTTCATGGAGTTCATGGACCTGGCCAGACACTGGCGCACCAGCACCGAGCCAGACGAAGCGGAGCTTATGGCGGCATGGCGACGAAAGCTCTGGGGAAGCGGGATCTGCGTGCTGCGGCGGACTCCCCAGCGCCTTTGGAGCGGAGTAGAGTATGCGCTTGAGCCTGGGCGCCTGGCTTTGGACGAGGGTTCCTTAGACCAGGATGGGAATAGCGACGGCGCCCACCCCGGCCTGTTTCTGCCGAGCTCGGCCCTGGAAGAGCTGACCCAGCCCGAGGACGCCCAGGCCATCGGCGTCCGCTTGAGGGCCCTGGACGAACTGGAGACGGCGCTGTTCCGTCTGCGTCCCCTTCAACGCCAGGTGATCTTTATGTCCACCTTTCAGGCGCTGCGCGCCGCCGAGGTGGCCTCGTGCCTGGGCCTCGGCGGGCGGAATACGGTCTACCAACGTCTCGCCAGGGCGCGGGCAGCTCTGCGCCGCGAGATCAGGCCCTGACGCAGCCCGACCGCGGGGGAAGTTGATGAGACAGATCGAGGTACGCCTACTCGCCCTGTGGGAGCGTCTGGCCCGCGAGAATCGCCGTCTGTTGGCCCTGCTGAGAGCCGGCCACTCGCTGGTCGACGCGGAGGAGGTGCTCATGTCTGAAAAAAGCACGGCAGAACCAACCGACGGAGCGGTGGACGAGGACGGCGACAGATGATTCGGTGACCTCGCGCCTGGGTGCTCACAAGAGGAATCCCTGCGATCGCCCCTACGTGTGAAGGTTCCGAAAGCAAACCATACGAGGCCCTCGCAGGCGGGAGCAAAACCAGGGCGATCGAAGGATCGATGCTTCTTCAGTCACTCGAGGGAGGTCTTGGCTTCGACACTCACTCCGGCTTCTTGTATTCCCTCGCCATCTCCTGGAACTTGAGCCCCTCGCCCTTAATCATCCGGTAGCAGTGCTGGTCCGCCGGGAAGGCGCCCGACCGCACGTCGTCGCCGTAGGCGCGGATGGCATCGGTGACCACCTTGGCCACGTTGGCGTACTTTTTCACGAACTTGGGGGTGAAGGCCTGAAACTGCCCGATCACGTCACTTACAATGAGCACCTGCCCATCGGTGTCGGCCCCCGCCCCGATGCCATACACCGGGATGGGCAGCAGTTTGGTGATGAACTTGCCCACGGCGGGGGGCACGGCCTCCAGGAGCAGCAGTTGGATGCCTGCTTCGTGGAGAGCCAGGGCGTCCTCGATCACCAGCCTGGCCGAGTCTGCGGTGCGCCCCTGGGCCTTGTGGCCACCAAGTTGGCCAGAACTCTGCGGGGTCAGCCCAATGTGCCCGCAGACCACGATGCCGGCGTCGATGATGGCCTGCACCTGCGGAACGACGCGCTTTCCCCCCTCCAGCTTGACTGCGTCGCAGTCGGCCTCTTTCAGGAATCGGCCGGCATTGAGCACCGCCATCTCGGTAGAGGGCTGGTAGCTGAGAAAGGGCATATCGCCCATCACGAAGGTGTTGGGAGCCGCCCGGCGCACGGCCTCGCAGTGCCAGATGCACTGATCCATGGTCACCGGCACCGTCCCCCGGTAGCCGTACACGCACATCCCCAACGAGTCTCCCACCAGGATCATGTCCACCCCGGCGTCCTCGGCAAAGGTGGCAGTGGGATAGTCGTAGGCCGTGATCCACACGACCTTCTCCCCCTTTTCCTTCATCCGGTAGAAATCGGGTAGCATCTTCTTCTTGGCCATCTGGTCTCCTCTCTTGCTGGCAGTTGGCTATTGCTGCCGCTCGCTAGCTCGGTAGACCCGCCCCGACTCGGCCTCAGGCCCGAGCTGCCTGGTACAGGGCAAACTGCTCCCTGTAGCGGGTCACGATGTCTCTCATCATCTCTCGAATGGGCAGGTTGTACGGGCAGCGCGCCTCGCACTCTCCGCAATCGATGCAGTCCTCGAACCTGGCCACCCCTTCGGCCATCCGGCCCGAGAAGGCTCGCTCGGGCGGCATGCGTTTGACGAAGGACAGGATGCTCAGCACCATTGGGATCTCTATTCCCTGCTCACACGGCTGACAGTAGCCGCACCGCCGACAGAATCGGGGGCCAAGTTCCTTGCGCCGCTCCTCTATCTCGGCGAGTTCCTGCTCGGTCAGCTCTCGTGGCCCCTCTACGACCGAGATGATCTCCGCCATCTCCTCGATCTTTTCGATGCCCGGGATGGGCACCACGTCGGCGAACTGCCGCAGATACTTGAAGGCCACGGTGGCGTTCTCCAGCAGCCCACCGCCCATCGGTTTCATAGCGATAAAGCCCACATCGTGCTCGCGGCAGAGGGGGATGAGCTCCTTCGCAGCCTGGTCGGTCATAAAGTTGAAGGGGAACATCAGCGTACAAAAGTGTCCGGACTTGACCAGTTCCGTGGCCAGGTCCATCGAATGGGAGGAAACGCCGAGATGCCCGATGCGTCCCGCCGCCTGGGCCTCGCGCGCCGCTTCCATGGCCCCTCCAGGGGCTAGTATCTGCTGATACCCCTGCTCGTCGCTGACACCGTGAAACTGCATCAGGTCGATGTGCTCCACTCCGAGCCGTCGCAGACTCAGCTCCATCTCCTCTCGGAACGTCTCCGCATCGCGGGCGTGGCTCTTAGTGGCCAGGACGAGCCCCTCTCGTCGGCCGGCGATGGCCCGCCCGATCCGCTCTTCGCTGGTCGTGTAGCCATGAGCGGTGTCCAAAAAGGTGACTCCCAGATCGATGCAGCCACGGATCACGTCTACAGCATCCTCTTCGGATAGCCGCTGGATGGGGATGCCCCCGAAGCCAACCTGCGAGACCATGAGGCCGCTTCGACCCAATCTCACTTTGCGCATATCAACACCTCCATGTTGCGTGGCAAGGCAGCCATCTAGCCGTTCGCTGCCCTGCCTTCGCTCCAGTCTACCTGAAGAGCCGCCGACGAGCAAGGTCGCGCGCGTCCCTCGCGGTTGAGGGCAAGTGGTTATGTCGGCTATAATCGTGTTGCCCAGCGCAGGCACTAGCTGGCTGCCCGGCACGCTAACGGCGACTGACGCCGTCTGCACCACGCATCATGATGGGAGGTGGAGATGAATGGAGCACAGTGGCTTGTGCGCACCTTGCGAGATCGGGGTGTGGAACAGATCTTTGCTTTGTGTGGGAACGGGACGGAGCCTTTGCTGGACGCGTGCCTCGATTTCGACATGAAGGTGATCGACGTGCGCAACGAGCAGGCTGCATCCTACATGGCTGACGCCTGGGGAGGGCTGACTGGCCGGCTAGGCGTAGTGCTGGTGAGCAGCGGCCCTGGGCACACCAACACGTTGACCGGCCTGGCCAATGCCTTCTGGGACGGACGCCCTATGCTGCTCATCAGCGGGTGCAGCGCCCAGGACACGCGGGGAATGGACAGCTTCCAGGAGTTGGACCAGGTGGGCATGGCCGCACCGGTCTGCAAATACGCCGGCATGGTCCATCACATCGTGGCCCTGCCCCAGCAGGTGGATACGGCGCTTTCGACGGCCCTCGCTGGCCGGCCCGGTCCCGTGCACCTGACCATCCCCGTAGATGTGCTTCGCGCCGGGGTGGACGAGCACGCACTTCCCCGGCAAGGGAAAAGGCCCGCGCCCGCCGAGGTGCATCAGCGCTGCCCTGGCGACCAGGCCCTGGTTCGAGAGGCGGTGGCCATGCTTGCGACGGCCCAAAGGCCGTTCATGGTGGTGGGCAGCGGGGTGTTCTACGCGAGGGCCTGGGAAGCCCTGGCAGAATTCGCCGAGATGGCCAATTTGCCCATAGTGTCCCACATCTGGGATCGCTGCTGCATTGAACGGCCCATTCCCCAATACATGGGGGTGACCAACGAAGACCTGAACGCCGCCATGCCATTGTTGTCCAGGGCGGATGTATTGCTGGTGGTGGGCGCGCGCATCGACTATCGGCTGTGGCACGGGCGCCCGCCGCAATTTCCCTCGGGCGCCAGGGTGATCCG
>DATKWG010000018.1:0-35758 GCA_035529675.1 Anaerolineae bacterium | reverse complement strand
GCAGGTGCGATTCGCGCATGGGCCAGCGCGGGTCATGGGCAAAAAAGGTCTGCTCCAAAGGCTTGCCCCCGACCATCTGGCGACCGTGGAGTGTTGTGCGCCCACCTGGAGGATAGGCCGGCGCCACCACCACGCACCTGGCGTGCAGCACCTCCTGCAGGGCGCATAGCTCGATGCCCACATTGCCGCGCATCGTCGAGTCAACCTTCTTGTAGATGACGCGCCCACTCAACGCGCGCGCAGCGGCGAGCACCCGCCCATGCGCCACCGATGGCGGAACATCCCGGGTGTCCGTATCGATGACCACGACCTCAGCGTCGGGCAGGCGATGCCAGGACATCGAGACCAGGGTCTCGAGACCATGCTTGCTGAATTGCAGACCGGTGTCCATCGCACCGGTCAGGTCGTCGGCGATCACTGCCAAACGATTCATGCTCGCTCCGTAGATGCTGCACAAGCCCCCACCGCTGGGATCGACTCCGCCCCAGGCGTGGGTCAGGGTGTGAGGATCACTTTGCCAGCCTTTGCGCTCATGGTCAGTTCCAGCGCCTGGGCATACTCGTGCAGCGGGAAGCGATGGGTGATGACCGGTAGGGGATCGAACTTGCCAGCCTTGAGCAGAGCATCAACCTGGTACCAGGTATCCCACATCAGCCGTCCGGTGCTGCCATAGACCACCGCCTCCCGATAGATGACGGCGCTGGGCATATCCAGGGCAATCGGCTGGGAGGGCATCCCCACAAGGCTGACCCGCCCACCCTTGGCCAGGATGTTGAAGGCCTGAACCGTGCCGGCCTGACTGCCGCTCAGTTCGATGGCCACGTCCACGCCACGTCCCTCTGTCGCCTCAGCAACGATGGCCTCCACGTCATCCTCGGTTGGATTCAGGACCACGGCCTCGGGCACAATGCGGCGCGCCATTGCCAGACGGTAAGGGTTGACCTCGGTGACAAAGAGCTGACGTGCCCCGGCGACCGTGGCCAGTTGAGCAGCGAATATGCCGATTGGGCCGCACCCGATGATGGCCACGCTTCGGCCATCGACACGATCCTTGAACAGACCGTTGGCCGCCACTCCGATCGGCTCCATGATGGCTCCCAACTCGGGTGAGGTGCCGGGAGCCAGTTTCCAGGCGCAGGCCACTGGCAGAGCCGCGTATTCGGCAAAGGCGCCATCTCCGTGCACTCCAATGACCTTCATCTCCTCACAGGTATGCTGGCGCCCCGTGCGGCATTGATAGCACTGCAAACAGGGAATGTGCGTCTCGGCCGCCACCAGATCTCCCACGCTCCAGCCCGTCACTGCCGACCCAACGGCGACCACCTCTCCGGCGAACTCATGGCCAAATATCATCGGCAGCTTGAGCCGCGTCTGAGCCCACGGGCTCCAGGCGTAGATATGGTTATCGGTGCCACAGATCGCCGCGGCCAGCACCTTCACGAGAAGGTCGTTTGGACCGATGTCAGGCATGGGAACGTCCAGAAGTTCAGCTCCTTCTGTGGGTTGGGTCTTGACCAGTGCTTTCATGTTCGTCTGTTCCTTTCGACCCGGTAATGTACGACGTGGGTGTTGGGGTCCTGGCCCCATGACAATCGCACCCCGTGCCCCTCGGCGAAGCCCAGCGGATTATACCTCACCGGGTACGTGCCAGCAACCGCTCTGCAGTGCTCCTTGACAGACCCCTTCCGCCGTGGTATAATATTCACAGAATTGAATGTGCTAGGATTGCGTCATGAATCCGTATGAGAAGCAGGCACGCCTGATCAAGGCGATGGCCCACCCAACGCGGCTGCACATCCTGGAGATCCTCTCCAAGGGGGAGTCGTGCGTGTGTCATTTGACCACCATCTTGAAAAAGCGCCAGCCCTATATTTCACAGCAGCTGATGACCCTGCGTGAAGCTGGCCTGGTGAGGGACCGAAGGGACGGGCCAATGGTGTATTACCGGCTGGCCGACCTGCGCATCGTGGACGCCATGGCCCTGACGCGAGAGTTGCTTGCTGCGAACGGCCTTCCGGTGGACTTCCCAGAGATTCCGGTGTCGCCAGTCCCGGGCTGTCACTGCCCAAAGTGCGCGAGTTGGGGCCATTCTAGCGGATAGCTGTGCGGCAGACGCGCTGTACCCTGCTCATTACTCGCGGTTGGCAGTCTTTTCTTTTAATCGGATTCTTGAATATTGTGGCTTGGCGGAATGTGGGGTGTTCAACATGTGGCACGCATTCGACTATGTGGTGGGTTTGCTTCAGGGGGGAGCCGGTAACCTGGCTGCGTACCTGGCAGCACACGTGCTGCTCTGCCTGCTGCCGGCCTTCTTTGTGGCGGGGGCATTGACTGCCCTGGTTCCCAAGGAGACTGTGACCCGCTACCTGGGTCGCAATGCACCCAAGTATATCTCTTACCCCGCCGCAGCTCTGGGCGGGTTCGTGCTGGCGGTCTGTTCCTGCACCATCATGCCCCTCTTTGCCAGCATTCATAGAAAGGGCGCGGGGCTGGGGCCAGCCATCACCTTTCTGTTCGTGGGGCCAGCCATCAACATCCTGGCCCTGGCCTATACCGGCGTGGCCATCGGCATGGACATCGCCCTGGCCCGCGCGATACTCTGCATCGCGTTCGGAATCGGAATCGGCCTGATCATGGCCCTGATCTTCCGAAAGGACGACGCGGCCCACGACCAGCAGACCGTTGAAGCCTTTGCGGGTGGCCCCAGGCTTCACAAGAGCACGCCGGCCGTCTTGCTGCTGCTCATCGCCCTGCTCGTTGCGGGCACGCTGCAGGTGGACCTGTTGACCGACAGCTATGCGACACTCACCGTGCCCGTGGGCGGCATAGACCGCTTCCAGGAGACCCTATATGATCTGGTGCCGTTCGATGCGAGCAAGGGCGAAGAGGGCGTCACCGCGCAGGGTGTGGTGCTCATCGCCCTTCTGGGCCTCATAGGCGTCAGTGCCTGGTTCGGCCTGAACAAGGTTGACGAGGGATACAACCGCTGGACCTGGGTTTCGCTGGGCTTGATTGCTCTGACCCTCGTCGTGGCTGCAACGAAGATGATTCCTGATGCCAGGGGAGTGGACGTCCTGCTGACGGGCAAGATGCTTGCAGTAATCGTCCTCATGATCGCTCTGTCTCTTGTGGCCCGAAGGCACCTTGACCAGTACGAGATCCAGGAATGGCTCTGGGAGACCTGGCGGTTTGTCAAGCAGATCTTCCCCCTCTTGGTAGTCGGCGTGTTCGCCGTCGGGGTCATCCGTGGCCTGATAAAGCCCGAGTGGATCCAGGCGCTTGCAGGTGGCAATACGGTGGTGGCCAACCTGGTGGGCGTGCTCTTTGGGGTGTTCATGTACTTCCCGACGCTGGTGGAGGTGCCCATCGCCAACATGTTCCTGAGCCTGGGCATGCACCGCGGCCCACTCCTGGCCTACCTGATCGCAGACCCCGAGTTGAGCCTGCAGAGCATTCTGATAACTTCCACAGTCATCGGAAAGACCAAGACCTGGACCTACGTGGCCTGGGTCACCCTCTTCAGCACCCTGGCCGGCCTGATATATGGCTCCTGGGTTGATGGCGCCAGCCTGTGGCTCTTTGCTGCTTACCTTGTGGCCGGACTGGCCACGCTGGCAGTCGGGCTTGGCTGGGTGCGGCAGCGACAGCACCGCAGGGCAGCCACGGCCAGCAGTTCGGCTGAGTAGGAGCGATCCAACGCCTGGGCGCGGGTTGCCGCCCTAGGTATGGACACACCTTTTTCGCAGACCCCTATTGGGAGGTGAGAATACGATGGAAGTCAAGATTCTTGGTCCGGGCTGCCCCAGGTGCAAACGCCTGGAGCAATTGGCTCACGAGGCCGCCGAGGAGGCGGGCATCGAGGAGGCCACCTTCGTCAAGGTGTCCAAGATGAGCGAGATCCTGGCCTATCCGATCGCGGCCACGCCCGGTCTGGTCATTGACGGGGAGGTCAAGTCTTCGGGTAGGATCCCGCGAAAGGAGGAGATCATCGCCTGGATGAAGGAGGCTGAGGCATAAGGGAAACGCAACTGGCGAGCGACGTATATGCGTCTTAGTCCACTGCTTTTGGTGCCGTGGTCGCTCTGGCATAAGGCACGATAATGGAACGATGGCAGCACCTGAGGCAGTGGCGAGATCTGACTGGAGAATTCGACAGTTACCACAGATGTGGGAGAATAAAGATGTCTGAAGGATTGCCTCGTTTCATCATGTGCTTCTGCACAGGCAAGTGTCCTGGCTTTGACAAGCTAGACCTATGGGACCTGATAAACTATGTCCGCAATGAGTTGGATGTTGAGTACGCCATCATCCACCCCCAACTCTGTGTGGATGACGGCGATGCCTTCTGGCATGACTACGCCAAACCAGGCGTCAAGTACATCGTCGGTGGTTGCGACCCACGGATGCAGCGCAAGATGTTCAAGGACGCGCTGGTGGACGTCGGTGCGGACTTTGAGAGCCAGGTTGTCTCACTCGACCTTCGCAACATGACCACACCCGAGGCCATGGAGAAGGTAGCAAAGGCCGTCGAAGAGGTCACGGCGAGCGCATACGCATAAAAGAAAGGGGGATGGGGAGGACAGCAGCCCGGAAGCGCAAGCCATGGCCGGATAGGCATTGGTGTGTATTCCGTGCGAGCGGGGGATACTCTTATCACTCCTGCCCATACTCGTGGCCCTATCTGGGACACTGACCTCCGCGTGCAAAACGATCGCGTGTAATACCTAGGGCAGAGGGGAAGACATGAACGCTGAATCGCAGGTGCTCGAAGAGCTGGAAGAAAGATACCGACGTTATCTGGGCATTCCTCGCCATTTGATTCCCTGGTTCCCCGCCATCGATGCCGAGAAATGCGTTGGGTGCAAAGAGTGTATGGATTTCTGTCAGGATGATGTTTATGCCTTTGACGAGGCAAACCGCAAAGTATACGTGGAGAATCCCTGGCATTGCGAGGTATACTGCCAATCCTGTATTCATGCGTGCAACAAAGAAGCGATCAGTTTCCCCAATCGCAGGGAGCTCAAGGCAACCATACGGGAGTTGCGTAGGGAATACCCGCCGGCGTGACGGCCGTTTGCGGCGATCGCACCCTGGCCGGAGGGCATCATTCCGTCTTACCGGGGCGCGGTTTGTGGCACCGTGTCAGCAAGACGGAGGAGGAGATCGGGTGAAAGCAGAAGAGTTCTTTGAGTTGCAGTTCGAAAAGTTCCGCCTGCGCGTGCCGAAAGGATACTGGTATGCGGGGTATGACACCTGGGTTAAAGTGGAAGGCGAAGAGGGGCTGGTGGGAGTGACCGATTTCTTCCAGACCAAGTTGGGAGACATTGCCTATGTGACCCCAGTTGAGGCCGTGAGGCTCGAGCAGGACGACGTTCTCGCCACCATCGAAAGCGTCAAAGCTGCGGTAGATATCACGGTTCCGGCAAGCGGAGAGGTCATCACCTTCAACAAGGCTCTGGATGACCATCCAGAGCTCATCAGCGAGGACCCGTACGGCGATGGTTGGCTTGCACGCCTACGGTTGACCGACTGGGAAGTGGACCAGGAAATGCTGTTGTCGTCTGACGCCTACTTTAGGCTGATGCAGGACAAAGTTGCCAGAGAACTCGAGCGGGCATAGGAAAAGGAGCAACCAGATGACAACCAGCTACAAGACCTGGGTCAAGCGAACGGGCAAACGCAAAGGGCAGTTGATTTGTGGCAATGGACCGGAGATGGAATTTGGCGCACCGGCGGGCGCTCATGGCAGACGCGGTTGGTTCACGCCTGAGGATGCCTTTGTTTCCGCCGTCAACACCTGCATCCATATGATGTTCCTGTGGGTGGCCGATAAGCTCAAGCTCGACCTGGTCGCCTACGAATGCGAGGCGGAGGGCTTTGTCAAGGTCTACCTCGACAAGACCGAGGAGTTTACCCACATTGTACTTCGCCCCAAGATCACCGTGCGCAATGGCGATGGGGCCAAGGTACGCCGCGCACTGGAAATCACGCAGAAGTACAGTCTGATTGCAGCCTCGATCAAATCCGACTTGATCATCGAACCGCAGATCATTGTTCAGGGCGCAGGTGGCGATTGACAGTGCATCCGTGTGGGGAAGACATGACACAAAGGTTGCGCGACAGCTGTGTTGATCGATGATTACGAGTTGACCTTGACTTCCCCTCCGTGCGACCCGGGCAGCGCGACCTGGTCTGCCTTTGCCGCCCTGGATACCGACATCAGCGAAACGTTTCCTTACCTCAACGCCGTCTGGCCGGACGCGGTCTACGATCATGCAAGCAAGGTTCTGACCCGGCGTTCTCACGGACATGCGATGTTCGTACGCCCAAGGGAGATCGGGGTGAGCGACGTCGCGGATCGGGCTGATGGAGCACGAATGCTTGAAGAGATAATCAATGAAGTCAATCGCACGTGGGAACGTCGCGATGAAATCCAACCAGATTACACGAGGCGGACTCGGGCTACGCCCATGGATATCTACCGGCTTCTGCCCAAGACAAACTGCAAGGCCTGTGGGCAGCCCACATGTTTCACCTTTGCTCTCCAGGTTGCCGCTGGGAATATGGACCTCTCGGCTTGTGATCTCCTCGGTAGCAGCGAGTTCGCTAGACAAAGGCGACGGTTGCAGGGGCCGCTCGGCACGGACTGAAGCGAGAAGATCTCGCCCAGGAGGTGCAATCATGGTCTTTCGGACAGGTAGTGTCCACCAGAGACCGCGACAGCTCACCCAAGTTGTGGTGGCCCTGTCTCTTCTCCTGGTGCTGGCGATGGCCGCCAGAGCCGAGAACGGCGCTGTGCATTTGCTCTACTTCTACGACCCCAACTGCCCCGACTGCGAGAAGGTGCATGGCGAGGTACTCGAACCGCTCCTGGCCGAATGCGGGGATCGGGTGGTCATCGAGGAGCGCAGCATCGCCGAAACAGACAACTTTGATCTTCTTCTTGATCTGGAACAGCAATATCAAGTTGTGGGTGGCTCCATACCGGAGGTGTTTATCGGTGAGGATGTGTTGATCGGTCCAAACGAGATCCGAGACAGCCTCACAGACCGCATCGAGTTCTACCTGTCCCAAGGTGGCGTTGCCTTGCCTCCGCTTTCTACACCCGGAGTGACTCTCTCGGCAACCAGTTCGGCCGACTGCGACGACTGTGCCGATACGCACACGGCTCAACGCACGGCAGTCGCTGCTAGGCGGACTCCCTCATCAAACGTGAGCGAGGTTCAGTCTAGAGAATCGGCTTCTCTGCCCATCCACGTCGCGTTCTTCTCTCAGCCGGGCTGCGACGAATGTGAGCGCTCTGAACATGATCTGAAGTATATCCAGGAGGAATATCCCCAGGTCCAAGTAACACGTCTGGATGTGAGGGAGGAAGCGGCGCTTAACCAGTATCTTTGCGAACGGGCGGGCGTTGCCGAGCACGAGCACCTGACTGCCCCAGCACTCTTCGTCGGCAAGGAATCCCTGGTGGGGGAGCAAGTGCGAGCCCGGGCCATTGAAGCCCTTCTTGAGCCGTATCTGGAGACGGGGGCCAGCGAACCTTGGGCAGGCTGGGAAGCTGAGAGAGAAGTTGTGCAAAAGACCATCGTCGAACGTTTTCGGTCTCTAGGTCTGCTGACTGTCGTAGCAGCAGGGCTATTGGACGGGGTCAATCCCTGTGCTTTTGCCACGATGATCTTCTTGATCTCGTATCTCACCTTCCACAAACGAGAAGGGAAACAACTGCTCGCCACCGGGGGGGCGTTTACCGCTGGTGTTTTCCTGACTTATCTAGGCGTGGGGTTTGGCTTTCTAAAGTTCCTGTCCAGCCTGCCTTTCTTGGACGTCATCGGCAAGTGGGTCTACGGTATCACCGCCGTGCTTTGCCTGGGGCTAGCCTGGGGCAGCTTCGCCGACTATCGCAAGGCGAAAGAAGGACGCCTGGAAGATATGAGCCTCAAGCTGCCCGGGCGCATGCGCGAGTGGACCAAGACGCTGATCCGTGAGGGAACTGGCGCAAGACGGTTTGTCCTCAGTGCCTTTATGCTCGGGTTCGGTGTGTCCGTTGTCGAACTGGCCTGCACTGGCCAGGTATATCTGCCCACGATCATCTTTGTGCTGGGTATTCCAGAGTGGCGGGCGCAGGCCAGTATCGCCTTGTTAGTCTACAACCTGATGTTCATTTTGCCGCTCATCGTCATCTTTCTTACGGTGTACTATGGCACTACCTCACAGCAACTTATCGACTGGTTGACCAGACGATCAGCAACGGTCAAGCTTGGCATGGGCGTGCTCTTCCTGCTACTCGCAGCCTGGCTCATCTATAGCATCGTCGCGCTATAGCCATCCTGTCAGGGGGACAGAAATGAAGAGCGAGAAACACCAAAGGCCTAACAAGCGCGATATGCGCTGGCTTATCGGGGGTCTAGTTGCCCTGGCGGTCATCGTAATAGTAGGCGTCAAATGGCTGAGGGCTCCGCGGCGGGTTGTCGTCACCTCATTGCCGATGCCAATGGCGACGTCACCTGTGTCCTCCACACCAGACACAACAAGCCAGTCTGCTCCCGTCGCACCGACTGCCGCTCAAGCGCATCCCACCGATGTAGTAGCAGATGAGGATCCGTTTCCGTCGCAGCCTGCCGCTCAGGTCGAGTGGGTTCTGCGCAACGGGAAACCCGCCATGATCCTCTTCCGTAGCACTAATTGCGTCCCCTGCAAAAGGATGGAAAAGTTGGTCAATCAAGTGCGTGGTGACTATGAGCCAGACATCGTCTTTATCGATGTCATTGTCTACGACCGCTCCAATGCCGGGCTCATTCGACAGGCCCAGATTCAAGCCATTCCCACATCCTTCTTCATCAAGGCCTCAGGCCAAGGTAGGCGTTTTGTGGGTGCAACGAGCAACGAGGTCCTCCGCGCGGAGCTCGCCAACCTTCTGGAAAGGGAGTGACGACCCTTGGAGTTCGACTTTTCGGCTGTTGCGGACTTTTCCCTTTGGGCCTACCTGCTCGTCTTTGCAGGGGGGATTCTAACCAGCATCGGTCCGTGCAATGTCGCCATGATACCGTTGGTCATCGCTTTCGTTGGCGGACAGAAGAACATCGGGCGGAAGCAGAGCCTTCTCTTGTCCACAGCCTTTGCCACTGGATTGGCGATCACTCTGTCGATCTTGGGAGTCATCGTCGCACTGGTGGGAGGGATTATCGGCGGGAATAGCCGTGTCTGGCACTATGTTGTCGCAGCGGTTTGCATCGTTATGGGATTGCAGTGGATGCAGGTCATCTCCCTTCCGCTGCCCGATCTCGCCGCTGCCCAGCGCGAGAGAGTCAAAACCAAAGGCTTGCTAGGTGCCCTGCTACTAGGACTAGCTTCTGGATTGGTCGCTTCCGGGTGTGCCACACCTGCGTTGGCGGCCATCCTGACCTTGGTCATGGCCAGGGGGGCCATCGTCTACGGCGCTTCTCTGCTCCTAGTCTACGGCCTGGGTCGCGGTGTGCCAATTGTCTTGTTCGGTACGTTTGCAGGTCTGATCAAGCTCATTCAACGGATGATGGCGTGGACGACCAGACTCGAGCGGCTGAGCGGCGCTCTCATGGTCGCCATTGGTCTGTATTTCATCTGGATTGCCTGAGATGCCCCGAGGGAGGGCGACAGACCATGACTTGCAGAAGCCCTTTGGCTGTGAAAACCACGTTACTGTGGCTGGGCAAATCGGATGTCGCCTTTGACGCCCAGGGTCAAATGAGTGGGTGGTCTATGCAAATGATAGACTTGGGTCCCCAGATACGTGATGACCCCGAGCTAAGTCGTCTGGTCGATTCTTATAGGCGCTTTCTCTGGCCGACGTCAGGCGCTCAGTAGAATCTGGGGATAGAAATGCCCGGTTCAGACCTGAGCCACTGTCAAATCGTGGTCGGACGATCCATGCACAGGGAGTCCTCTGGAAGGTTACGATGCCTGTAAGGGAGGAGAAGAGAGATGAATACCCAAGAAACGCTGAAACAGCTCCTGGCCAAACTTACACCGGAACGTCTGCGAGACATCATTCTGGATATTGCCAAGACACAATCCGCCGGAAGCCGTTCCGGGGTCTCGCTGCCTTTCGTCCTGGATGCGTTGACCGAAGGGTTCGACCTGGGTACCGGCGCCGAGGGATGGAGCGCCCAGTTGAAGCTCAAGCGGGCTATCATGGCGACAGTGGCTCTCATCCCTGGCATGCAATACGTCGAAGGCGATGCTTGATGAAGCCCCGACTTTGTCTTCCTGGAAGGAGGACATAGCTAGCGGGGCTACTCGGGCGAATCCGCCGCGGAGCCCTTCTCGATCTTGCGCCAGTGGTAGCGATACAGGGGTCCGGCAACCAGCAACATGGTGGCGTTTCCCACCAGGCTGATCACAGCCCGACGTTGCGCCGACCGTCGCTGCGCCTCGCGTTGCTCCTGTAATTGCTTCTCGTCTACTTCCGGTGCGGCCGGGCTCTCGCCAGGCACTGGCACCCTGACGGTGTAGACGAAACCAGGTTCCGGGTACACCAGTTCCACAACTGTCCGGGCCAGGCTCACGGTGGCGACGATCATCATCACCAAGGTGATCAGGCTGACCAGGTAGAGGTAGACCCTTCTGGGTGACCAGATGGTTTTGTTGGTCATTATCCCAAGCCTCCCGCAAGCTTCAGTGGACCCTGCTGGTCCCCAAGTGGTGCCGGCCTAGTCAGGGGCCGTTGCTGCGTATCAAGCCTCAGAACTTGCGCTGCCCTACTTGGTCAGCATCCTTGCCAGGTGGTTTCCGTCGGCTTCTAGCTCGCCAACTCGGCCTCAACTTCCTCTGGCGCAGATTCTTCGGCTGCCAGCTCCTTCCTGGCGAACACCAGGCCCTTCTCGTTCGAGTCCAGATCAACGATGATGGTATCGCCAGCAGAGAAGGTCCCCTCCAGCAACTTCTGAGCAAGAGGGCTCTCCACATAGCGCTGCAAAGCACGACGCAGCGGTCGCGCACCAAAGGCCGGATCGTACCCTTCGTCAGCGAGCCATCCTTTGGCGGACTCGCTCAGTTCAATATCCAATCCCTGCTCACCCAGCCGACCCCGTATCTCCTCCATCTGCAGATCGACGATGCTCATCACGTTCTCCCTTGTCAGGGTATGGAATATGATGATCTCGTCGATGCGGTTGAGGAACTCTGGTCGGAACGTACGCTTGAGCGCCTCTGAGATATCGTCTCGGAACTGTGCCTCTGCGCTTGGCTGAGAGCTCACCTGGAACCCGAGAGAGGCACCTTGACGGCTGACGAAGCGCGTGCCGATATTCGAGGTCATGATCACCACCGTGTTCCGAAAGTCCACCGTGCGACCATGCCCATCGGTAAGCCGGCCCTCCTCCAGTATCTGCAACAACGAGTTCCACACATCCATATGAGCTTTTTCGATCTCGTCGAACAGAATGACCTGGTAGGGTCTGCGGCGCACGGTTTCGGTCAGTTGGCCTCCCTCGTCGTATCCCACATAGCCCGGCGGCGCTCCGATGAGCCGCGACACCGTATGTCGTTCGCCATATTCGCTCATGTCCACTTGTAGCAAGGCATCATCGTCATCGAAGAGGAACGCGGCCAAAGCCTTGGCCATCTCGGTCTTGCCCACGCCACTGGAACCCAGGAAGATGAAACTCCCCACGGGGCGGCCCGGGTCTTTGAGGCCCGAGCGAGCCCTCCGAATCGCGTCAGAGATAGCGGCGATGGCTTCGTCCTGGCCTACCACGCGCCTGCGCAAGTGTTCCTCGATGTGCAATAGTCGCTGGGTTTCGGCCTCTTGCATGCGGCTGACCGGGATGCCCGTCCACGCGGCTACAACCTCCGCAATGTCGTCGGCATCTACCACCTCGTCAAGGCCCTGCGTCTCTTGCCATGCTGCACGGCGGCTGGCGAAATCGGCCTGCTTCTGTAACCGCTCGCTCTTGAGCTGAGCAGCATGCTCATAGCTGCGCTCGTTGCCGGCAGCCTCCTCTTCCTGAGCCAAGCGCATCAATTCAAGACGAAGCTCCTTTAGATCCGAGGGCAGACTGTGAATGGCAATGCGCAGCTTGGACGCCGATTCGTCCACGAGGTCGATGGCCTTGTCGGGCAGGTATCTGTCTTTCACATACCGGTCTGACCAGCGAGCGGCAGCTATCAGGGCCTCATCGGTGATGCGTACCTGGTGGTGCGCCTCGTATCGGTCCTTGAGGCCCCTGAGCATCTCGATGGTCTCTTCCACGCCGGGCTCCTCGACGTAGATTGGCGCAAAGCGACGCTCCAAGGCACTATCTCGCTCGATGTGTTTGCGGTACTCGTCCAACGTTGTGGCACCGATGCACTGCAGCTCCCCACGGGCAAGCGCTGGTTTCATCATGTTCGATGCATCGATGGCCCCCTGGGCCGCACCAGCCCCAACAACGGTGTGCAGTTCATCGATGAAGAGGATGATGTCCCCCTGGGCCCGCTGGATCTCTTCCAACGCGCCCTTCAGTCGCTCTTCAAAGTCTCCCCTGAATCGCGAGCCGGCCACCATCGCGCCGAGGTCGAGAGACACCACACGCTTGTTCATCAGGGGCTCGGGCACGTCGCCAGTTACTATCTTTTGGGCCAACCCCTCGACGATGGCCGTCTTGCCAACTCCGGCGTCGCCGATCAGCACCGGGTTGTTCTTCTTGCGACGTGACAAAACCTGCAGCACCCGCATGATCTCCTTGTCCCGACCGATCACCGGATCAAGCTTGCCCTCGCGGGCCTGTTGGGTCAGATCGCGGCTGTACTTTTCCAGCGTCTTGAAGCGATTCTCTGATCTGGGGCTGGTAACTCGCTGCCCCCCGCGGAACTTTATCAACGCTTGCAGAAACCTCTCGCGCGTGACCCCGGCCTCGGCCAAGATACGTGCAGCAGCGCTTCTCTGGTCGTTCAGGATCGCCAGTAGAAGGTGCTCCGTGGAGATAAACTCGTCTTTCAGGTTGGAGGCCTCTTCATTGGCGCGATCCATGAGACGCTTCACCCGTGGCGTCACGTAGACCTGCTGGGGCTGCATCGCGCTGGACCCCGAGGTCCTCGGGCCGGCCCTGAGTATATCATCCAACCTTCGCCGAATCTGCCGCACATCGACATGCAGCTCTCCCAGAATGCGCGGCACGGCGCCATCCGATTGCTCTAGCAGAGCCAGCAGAATGTGCTCCGTGTCCAGTTGGGTGTGGCGGTAGCGCTGCATGATCTCGTAGGCCTGCGTCGCGGCCTCCTGCGCCCGTTCTGTGAATCTATCGAATCCTATCATCTTTTCACCTCAGTACCACCCGCCCGGCTCACCAGGCTTGTCGCGGCCGCGCAGCACAACGGCTTCACTCATCATACATCGCGTGCAACTGCGCGTCCTCTGCGTTCCTACGCGGGAACCCGCTCCTGAACTTTGGCACGACTGAACACGTACTCGCCATCGACAGAGTCAACTTCCACCGCGTCGCCTTCCTTGAACTGGCCACGCAGCAGGCACAGAGCCAAGGGGTCCTGGATGCGCCGCTGGATCGTACGCTTCAACGGGCGCGCCCCATAAATCGGGTCGTAGCCCTCTTCGGCGAGAGCTATGCGTCCCTCAGGGGAGATCTCCAGTCTGATTCCCCGCTCGGACAAAAGTTCCTCGAGGTGGCCGATCTGGATGTCCACGATTTGGGCCAGTTGCTCCCTGGTTAGCCGGTTGAAGATCATGATCTCATCGACGCGGTTGAGGAACTCGGGTCGGAAGCGCTGACGCATGGCTTGCAGCACCTTGCTCCGCATCGTCTCCCTGTCTTGCGCCTCCAGTTCACTGATCCACTGGCTGCCCACGTTGGAGGTCATGATGATGACCACGTTCTTGAAATTGACCGTTCGGCCTTGGCCGTCGGTCAGGCGGCCATCATCCAGAATCTGGAGCAAGACGTTGAACACCTCCAGATGGGCCTTTTCGATCTCGTCCAAGAGCAGCACCGCGTAGGGTCGCCGACGCACAGCCTCGGTCAGTTGTCCACCCTCTTCGAAGCCGACATATCCAGGCGGCGCCCCGATCAAGCGGGCAACGGTGTGCCGCTCCTGATACTCGCTCATATCCAACCTGATCATGGCGCTCTCATCGTCAAACAGGAACTCTGCTAGTGCCTTGGCCAGTTCGGTCTTGCCAACCCCCGTGGGACCGAGAAAGATAAAGCTGCCGATGGGACGGTTTGGATCCTGCAATCCTGACCTCGCCCTCCGCACGGCATTGGCCACAGCCCCAACGGGCTCGTCCTGCCCGACCACGCGCTGATGCAGTCGCTCCTCCATATGAATCAGCTTCTCAACCTCGCTTTCCAGAAGGCGCGATACCGGAATGCCGGCCCACTTGGAGACGATCTCAGCTACGTCCTCATCGGTGACCTCTTCCCGAAGCATGCCCTGCTCAGCCTGTATCACGGCCAACTGGTCTTCCTGCTCCTTCAACTGGCGTTCGAGTTGCAGTATGTCTGAATAACGTAGGCGAGCTGCGAGCTCCAGGTCGGCTCTCCGCTCGGCGAGCTCGGCCTGGTTCTTGAGGTCCTCCAGACGGGCCCTGCTCTGGTGGATGGCCTGGATGGCATCGCGCTCCCTCTCGTAACGGCCGGATAGGGCTGCAAGTTCCTCGTTGCGCTCGGCCAGTTCCTTGGCGATCTTGGCCAGCCTCGCTTTCGACGCATCGTCCCGTTCCTTGCTCAGGGCTTGCTGCTCGATCTGCAACTGCATGATGCGCCGTTTGCACTCGTCGATCTCGCGCGGCGAGCTGTCGATCTCCATGCGCAGCCGCGACGCTGCCTCGTCGATGAGATCGATGGCCTTGTCGGGCAGGAAGCGGTCGGCTATGTAGCGATCCGACAGTGTGGCCGCAGAGATGAGCGCCACGTCCTGGATGCGCACACCATGGTACACCTCGTAGCGTTCCTTCAACCCGCGCAAGATGCTGATCGTCTCCTCCACCGAGGGCTGCTCGACAAAGATGGGCTGAAAACGACGCTCCAACGCGGTATCCTTCTCGATGTACTTGCGGTACTCGTTGATCGTGGTCGCGCCAACACACCTCAGCTCGCCCCGGGCCAGCATCGGCTTGAGCATGTTTGAGGCGTCCAATGACCCCTCGGCTGCGCCCGCTCCCACGACGGTATGCAGCTCGTCGATGAACAGCATGATTCGCCCATCAGAGTCCTTCACTTCCTTGAGGACCGCCTTCAGGCGCTCCTCGAACTGGCCACGGTACTTGGCGCCTGCCACCAACGCCCCCAGGTCTAGGGCGACGATGCGCTTGTCGCGCAAGCCCTTGGGCACATCACCCTTGATGATGCGGGTGGCCAGACCTTCCACAATGGCCGTCTTGCCCACACCCGCCTCGCCAACCAGCACTGGGTTGTTCTTGGTACGGCGATTCAACACCTGGATCACCCGGCGAATCTCTTCGTCGCGACCGATCACAGGGTCCAGCTTGCCCGCTCGCGCTGCATTGGTCAGGTCGTTGGCGTATTTCTCGAGTGCCTCGTACTTGCTTTCTGGATCTTGGTCGGTCACTCGCTGTGAGCCCCTGATGCTGGTCAACGCCCCATAGACGCGCTCACGGGTGAGGTCGTGCTGCCGAAGGATGCTTCCCGCACGCCCCGTATCCTTGGCAACGCATCCCAGCAGGAGGTGCTCTGTGGAGACGTACTCATCATGCATTCGGTCGGCTTCTTCTTGTGCCGAACGAAGGACAGCCTCCAATCTTGGCGACATGTATACCTGAGCGGGGCCATAGACCTTGGGCAACCGGTCGAGTTCCTCCTCGACCTCCCGAGCCACGCTCTCTGGGCGGGCTTCCAGCCTGCTGAGAATCTGGGGAACGATGCCATCGCGCTGCTGCAGCAGAGCCAGAAGCAGATGCTCGACATCGACCAGACCATGGCTACGACCCTGAGCCAGCTCGTGTGCGCTGTACACGGCCTCTTGGGCCCTTTGAGTGTATTTCTCTGTATTCATAGCCATACTACCCACCTCTCACAAACTACCTGGAACACCAATATCCCGTCGGTACCACGGCAGGGTACGACGACCCTACGCGCGACCACGTCAGTATCGCAGTACCGCCGCGATCTTGCCCGACTTGCTCAGCTCCTCGTTCTGCCGCACGATGTTTACGTCCGCCCCGGTCTCGATTGCCTTGTGGATGGCCCGGTTGACCGCATCGGGTATCTCGACCATCTGATCCTGCCCACAAAACGGGCACTTGTTGCCGCGCTCCAGAGAGATGTAGTCACAGTTCGTGCAGACGTAGCCTGAGGCGTCAAAGCCCTCGGCCACAAGTAGCTGGTGAACGCGTCCCTGCTGTAGTACATAGAGCGCGTCAGCCAGTCCAATGACGCCGGGGCCGCCCTTGGCCGCGGCCGTAACCACCTCGGAGACCAGCCTCCTTTCCTCCTCCAATTCCACCTGCGCCGCGATGTCCAGCGACTGCTCCAGGATCTGGCTGGCCGAGGCATCAACGTCGGCTACGAACTCGGCAAATACCTGCCCGCGCATCTGCTTGGGCAGCAATTCCTTGACCCGGGACAGGACCTCAGAGCTTCCGGCCAGCATGAGGCGTGTGCAGTCAGCCCGTTGGCAGAAGGCCTGGGTGATCTCGACGGCCTGCCTGAGATTCCGCAGGGCCAGGTTGTCCTCATGCCGCTGGTAGCGCGCGGCAGCCCAGCCTCCCTGCTTGTGTCGCTTCAGCTCCTCACCGAAAGCCTCTGTCTCTGGCTGAATCCTGCCCCACTCCACAGAGAAGAGACGCACGCTCTCCTTGTCCACGAGAGCCACCCCATACCTGGCAAAACGGTCCCTTATGTCTGCCAGAACACGAACGTACGGTCTCTCAGTTAGATACGCCTGGGTCCTCACGGGGATAGGAAGAGGGATCGTCTTCCAAAGCTCCTCGCCCGAGGCAAAGACGGCCAGTCCCCGTGACTGCCAATCGTATTCAAAATCGAGATACCTTTCGATAGCCTTCACGTCGGTCGAAACCGGCTTCTGCTGCAGATTCCTTATATGTTGCCTGAACAGCAACTTGACCGCATCCTTGGTCCGATGGGCGAGATCGGTGTCCAAGTACAGGCTTAGCACCTCCTTGGTGCCGGTGAACCCCACCAGAGCCTGAAACTCCTTCTCTCCGATCATCCCGTTTCCTCCTTAGATGGGCAATGGCCTGACGCAGGACCCCCGCTAGACCGCTACCGCCAGCTCTGCCCCGGGGGCCGGGTCACATTCCTCTCCCTTCCAGCTCTCGCAAACGTTGACCCAGCGCGTTGATCTGGGCCTCCGAATCCCGTTGCAACGTGGCCAGTTCGTATTGCAGCCTCTCAATATGCTCGGACATGTTGAGGATGACCTCGACGCCTGCGAGGTTCACTCCCAGATCCTCGATTAGTCGCGCGATCTTGCGGAGCCTCTCGATATCCCGCCGTGAATAGAGCCGCACCCGTCCTGCCGTGCGCGAGGGCTTGATCAAGCCAACTCGATCATAGTGACGGAGCGTCTGAGGATGTACTTCAACAAGCCTTGCAGCCACGCTGATGACGTAGCAAGGTTCGTCGTCAGGGAGTCGCCTATCCGACATGATCTGGTCTCCGTCGCCTCACTGCCCTCTCTCGCCCAGGATGACCCTTGTCGTTCTTGCTTGGTCACCCCGATAGAATCTGACCACCACCTCCTGGCCCACTCGGGTGCGGGTCTCCAGGAACTCACGCAAGGCTGCATTCCCATCAATAGGTGCGCTATCTATTTCGACAATGATGTCGCCGCCCACCAACAGCTGGGTGTTGCCCAACACCACCTCGCGAGACCCTCCCCGCAACCCTCCTTGGGCGGCTGGACCACCCTGAACCACTTGTGCGATCAGCACTCCCGAATCTGTGGGCAAACCCAGCCGACCGGCCAGCTCGGGAAACACCCGATACCCCATCACGCCCATCCACGGGTGTGGATAGCGACCGTTCTCAATCAGCTCTGGCACGACGCGTCGCACGGTTGAGAGCGGAACTGCAAAGCCGATGTTCTCGGCCCCGGCCCGGATGGCGGCGTTCACCCCTATGAGCTGACCACGGGAATTGAGCAACGGCCCTCCTGAATTGCCCGGATTGATCGCAGCATCAGTCTGGATCACGTCAAAGATGATTCTGTCACTGGAGATCTGAAGCGGCCGCCCCAGCGAACTCACCACCCCTGAGGTCAGAGTCCAATCCAGGCCGAAAGGGTTCCCTATGGCGATTGCCCGCTGACCTACCTTGAGCTCTCCATCGAAGCTCAAGTCAACTGGATGAAGCTTGCTCGGGTCCACATCGACGCGAACAACGGCCAGGTCGTTGAATGGATCAACACCGACGATCTCGGCCTCGGCTATGGTCTCATCCAGCAAGGTGACCTCAATCGTCTCCGCGTTCTCAACCACGTGATTGTTGGTCACGATGTGCCCTTGCTTGTCAATGACAAACCCTGAGCCAGTGCCCTCTCTGGGGAACGCCGTCCCAAAGAAATCCATTGCAATGACCCTGCTGGTGATGTGCACTACCGAGGGACTGACTCTCTCGTACACGTCGATGATCAAGGCCTCGGCGACGTCGAACACCTCTTGCTCTCTCATGGATGTCGGCAGGGGTCGCACCGTAGGTGTGGCCACGGTGCCAAGTTCGAGAGCCGGTGTTGGAGAGACCGCGACCGTTGGCAGCGACGTCGCAGCAGCCACTGGGCGTATGTCTACTGACCTCGACGAAAGGTCGCAGGCCAAAAGCCCTACAAGCAGGCCCACGATCGCTACAACACCCCACGCCCTCCAATCCGTTCTCAACATGAGTGGTGCTCCCTGTGTTCACACGAATCTCATCGATATCCCGGCGGGGCTGCCACCAGGACCCTCGCCCAGGGTCAGTTTGGCCCCGATCCTCTTCCCGTCGCGAGCGATCGTTTCCAAGGTCACACTTCTCTAGAGGTATCCCCTGGCCTCCGCCTCTGAATCGTGCCCCAATGGGAGGAATCCGGCATGTATTCGTTTGCTGTCTAGTCGTCTTGATTACTTCTGGTGGGGCAGGGGGTCCTCAATCACCCTACTCGCGCCGCCCAACCCAGGCATACTGCACCCCACTATGTTCGGCGAGAGCGCACCGACGATGAGTATCACGGTCGAGCGTCGGTCAAGACCCATGACTAGCAGCCTTCTCTCCGTTTTGTGCTCGCAGTGCTGCGAGCTGACGGAAGAGCTCTTGTTCCTCTTCGCTCAGCCCCTCTGGGATGACCGGCTTGATCTCCACGTACAAGTCGCCACGTTGCCCCTTGTTTCGTAACGCAGGCATGCCCTGGCCCCGGACCCGAAAGACTCTATCGCCTCTTGTCTCGGCCGGAATCTTGAGCAGGATGCGCCCTTTGAGGGTGTCCACCTCAACCTCGCCGCCCAGGACGAGAGTGTACAAATCAACCGGCACAGGCGAGTAGAGATCCCTCCCCTCCCGCCGGAACCTGGGATCATCCAGTACCGAGATGACCAGGTAGAGGTCCCCCGGGCGGCCACCATTGTGCCCCGTCTCCCCTTCCCCGGCAACCCGCACTCGCGACCCAGTATCGACGCCCGCTGGAATCTTGACCTCGAGGCGACGAGCTCCGCTGACCACCACGCGGGTGGTCCCACTGAGGGCCTCGCTCAGAGTGATCTGGACGCGCTGTTCGATATCACGGCCATCCAGGGCAACACCGGTCTGGCGACTATCTGGCCTTCGTGGCCCGCCAAAGATGTTTGTGAAAAAGTCTGAGAAGCCGCCCTCCTCAAACATCTCGTTGATATTGATGCGCTCTGTGTGTACACGCTCACCACGCGGGGCTCCCATCTCAGCAAACCACTTGGACCAATCAAAGCCGCCCGGATCGCCCCCCGTCTGCTGGTACCGATGCCAGTTCGTCCCGAGCCGATCATACTTGCGGCGCTTCTTGGCGTCTGCCAGCACTTCATAGGCCTCGTTGATCTCTTTGAAACGCTCTTCAGCATCCTTGTTGTTCGGATTGACGTCAGGGTGATACCTGCGAGCGAGGCGGCGGTAAGCCTTGCGAATCTCGTCGGCCTGGGCATCCTTGGTGACCCCGAGAACGCGATAGTAGTCCTTATATTCCATGTCTGCCCCGCCTCATCCTCATCTTCGCCTCCGGCCATTCTATGGAGTACGAAGCGAAACCAACCGACTTTGAGGGATCATGACAGCCATATCGGCTCCAGTGCTCCCCAGCCAAGAGACGCCCACCGGCGCTCCGTCTGACCTGGCAAGCCCTGCACCCCAGACGCACCGAGCCAGGTCTCCCCCCAGCTCCCCGAGGAGTCTCCCGCGCCTTGTATTGTCTGCCCCATTATACAGTGTTACCAGCGTCTTGTCAAGGACCCTGCGGTGACCAACTCAAGGTTTCTGCCATATTAGTAGTGAACAATCTCTTGACAATCACTGTCAAAAGTGCTATAATTGCTTGCAGACGGGTAGCCGCGATGTGTGCGGCAAGAGATTGTTCAGGAGGTACAACCATGAGTAGTCTGATGAGATGGGAGCCCTTCGTGGGCCCCTTGTCGCTGCGGGGAGCTGTGGAACGTTTGCTTGAGGACAGCTTTGTTCGACCTTCCCCCTTCAAACCCCTTGGGATCGGTCTCCCGCTAGATATGTATGAGACCGACGACGACATAGTGCTCAAAGTGGCCGTGCCTGGGGTCAAGCCCGAAGACATCCAAATCACCGTCACTGGCGACGTCCTGACCATCAAGGGCGAAGCAAAAGCGGAAGAGGATGTCGAGGAGTGGCACTACATCCGGCGTGAGCGCAGCTACGGCGCGTTTTCCCGTTCCGTCACCCTGCCGGGCAATGTGGTCGCCGACAAAAGCAAGGCAGAGTTCGAACATGGGGTTCTTACCCTCACAGTGCCCAAGCTGGAGGAAGTCAAACCAAAGTCAATTCGCGTCAAAGTCAAATGACCCGGTGCTACTGGCCGGGGCGCTGCGTCAACCACTGACAGGGAGGCAACCGATATGTCAATCGCACGCTGGGACCCCTTCAGGGATATGATCGCTCTGCGGGAGGCCATGAATCGTCTGTTTGATGAGAGTTTCGTCCGGCCCGGAAGGCGCTGGACAGAGACAACTGCTGAAAGGCCCTGTGCGCTACCCATCGATGTATACACCACCGACGAGGAGCTGGTGATCTCGGTGAGCGTTCCGGGCATCGATCCGGGCGCCGTAGATATCGCCATCGAGGGGGACACTCTCACCATCAAAGGGGAACTCAAAGGCCCCCTGGACAACGTCGATTACCTTGTTCAGGAGCGGACATACGGGAAGTTCAATCGCTCGCTGCGTCTGAACATCCCCGTCCAGCCAGATAAGGCCGAGGCTACCTTTGAGAAAGGTGTTCTCACCCTGATCATTCCCAAGCAGGAAGAGGTCAAGCCCAGAACCATCAAGGTGACCAGCAAATAAGACAGACACTTGCGTGCTGCTCGGTGGCCGCCCGCGGTTCCTACTCGCGGGCGGCCGCCCCTTTCTTGCCGACACGAAAAGACCCTTTCTCCATGAGGGGCCGGATACAAGCTATCCCCGCAACCGACATGCCCGGCGATCGCACCTTGAACGAGGCCAATCCCTCTTCCTCTAGGGAACGTCGGCCACGCTTGCCAACACAAAGGTGGGTTTCAGCTCACTTTCGGCCAACATCTCCCGCGTGGTCACCCCGGTGAGCACCAAGGCGGTGTCCATCCCGGCACAGTGCCCCATGTACACATCCGTAGCAAGACGGTCCCCAACCATCAGACACTCTTGTACCGCGATACCAATATGCCCCACAACGGCATCGAGAATGTGACGGGATGGTTTCCCGGCGATCATCTCGACCTTTCGGCCTGTGGTCGCCTCCAAGAAAGCGATCACTCCTGCGCAATCAGGAATCTCTCCGCCTTCAACCGGGCAGGTCATGTCCGCGTTGGTGGCGAAAAAGCGCGCGCCGCGCATCAACGCCTGATGAGCGATGTTGAGCTTGCGGTAGCAAAGGGTTCGGTCAAAGGCCGCCACCACCACGTCGATCTCTCCCACCGTCTCGGTCAGGTTGAACTGCTCACCCTCGAGCTCTTCCAGGAGTGGCTCCTCCCCTATGACGTACAGCCGCGCGGCCGGGCAGTGCTCACGCAAGTAACGGATCACCGCTTGGGTGGAATTGATGACGTCTGAGACGGGGGTTATGATACCCAGGCGGGTCAGCTTGGCCGCGTAGCTAGATCGCGGCTCCAGAGGTTTGTTGGAGATAAACACAACGGAGCAACCAAAGTCCCGCAACCGCTTCACCACTTCCCGGGATCCAGGGATCAACCGGTCTCCAAGGTAGATGGTCCCGTCCAGGTCAAAGACATAGCCCTTGTAGCGGGGCTTGGGCTTTGCCCTCATGGCCCTTTATCCTCGCCAGAGGATACGATCTCGATGGCGTGGATATCGGGGATCACCATGTCGGCGTGCGGGGCCAACGCCTCGCGCGAAAGCGGCCCCGAGGTAACCGCAACCGCGTAGGCAAGCCCCGCTCGCCTGGCCATGGTCATGTCCACGATGGCATCGCCCACCATGGTAGCGTCTCCAGAAGCGATGCCAACTCGACGACATATCTCCTGGGCCATGTCTGGCGCGGGCTTGAGGGGTATTCCCTCGTCGCCACACACCACTGCGGCAAACAGGTGCGAGACCCCGAGCTTGCCCAGAGCTATCTCCGTTGATTCCCGATCATCGGTGGTGGCCAGGGCCAGCACAAGGCCCTGATCGCGAAGACGCTGCAAAGTCGCGTGCACGTCACCGATCGGCTGGACCAGGTCGATGAGAGATGGCTGGGCATGGCCAACCTCCTCAGCCTCGGCGATCATGGCCAGCGCCTCATCCCAGGTCATATCCTGGCAGCGGTACAACTGACTGGCCATCAGAAGGGCAACCTCGGTATTGGATGCAACGGTGAGCGGACCGCGAGGATCCCACTCCCCCGTCTCAAGATCATATCCCAGCGTGGCTGCAAGAGCCAGTCTGGTATCCCGCCCTAGCGGCGTCAGCGTCTCCAGGGCCTCCATCAGCCGAGCAAAGCGCGCCCGCCACAGCGGATCGAAAGCGATCAGGGTGCCATCCTTGTCAAACACGATCAGGCGGGGATCTATCTCTTGACCTGCAATGCGCAGCATCCTTTCTCTCCAGGTTCTGGCGATAGGCCATGACAACCACACAGTGCCGGCGCCACCCTTGGCCTCAGTCGAGGTGCTGCCACAAGAGCCATGAGCGCACAGACTGCCTCTAAAGGCGACGAGGACCCACCTTGCGCGGAATGCGGGTGCATCTAGCTCATGTCGCCCAGAGCGTACAGTACCGCCGACAGGGCAACCAGGCCGGCCGTTTCCGTGCGCAAGACACGCGGCCCCAGCGATACGGCTACGATGCCGGCATCTCGGGCCAGGGCCACCTCGCTCGGAGCGAATCCCCCCTCGGGTCCGACATAGAGGCGCACTTCTTGAAGATGCGACCCTACGTCTTGGAGCGAGTGCAGGGTTTCACCCAGGGACACCGCCTCGTCGCCAACTGCTGCCATGAGCGCTAGAGTGTCTGTGGGAGGTGCTTCGCACGCCTCGGCGAACGGCGTCACTTGTAGCACCCTGGGCAGGCGGGCTCGGCCAGATTGTTCCGCTGCCTCAGCAACGATGCGCCGCCATCGGCCGAGTTTGTGGTCGGCGTCTCGCTCCCCTCTCCCGCCCACGCAGCGTTCGGTGACCAGAGGCACAAAAGCGGAAACGCCCAGCTCGGTGCCTTTTTGCAGTATCCAGTCGAACTTCCTTCTCTTGGGGAGCGCCTGGTAGAGCACCAATCGCGCAGAAGGCTCTGTTCGTGGTTCCCACGCGCGCACGATGCGACCGGTTGCCAGCCCACGGGTCACGCGGTCAAGTTCGACCTCGTAGGCCCACCCGGAATCATCCAGTAAGACGATGTGATCGCTGGGGCGAAGCCGCAGCACGCTGCTCAACTGTCGTCCCAGGGAACCAGTCAGAGAGACGCTTTCGTCTCGCAGACACTCTGGCGACACAAAGAAGCGGTGCATCGGATCTCAGGCCTTGCGACCAACAAGGGCAACCCAATCGTCCTCTTCGAGCCGCTCGTCAACGACTAGCCGCTCGCCGGCCAGTGCACAAGCAACCATGTCGGCTTTTGCGGAGAGCACCCCAGAAGCACAAAAGATCCCCCCGCTGCGCATGGCTCTGGCCATGGCTGGCGCCAGGTCAATGATCGTCTCCGCAAGGATGTTGATGAGCAACATGTCGCATTCATCCCGGCCGGGCCGCATGCGCCCCAGCCAGTCGGCATCAAGGCTGCCCTGGTCAACTTGAACGATGGCCTCCACCCGGTTCAAGGCCACATTGTCTCGTGCCACCTTGACCGCTACCGGGTCGGTGTCGAGGGCCGTGACGGCCCTTGCTCCCTGCAGAGCGGCTGCGATTGCCAGGATCCCGGAACCAGTGCCCACGTCCAGAACCACCATTCCTGGACGAAGCAGACGCTCCACGGCCATCAGGCACAGCCTGGTGGTGGCATGCAGCCCCGTGCCAAAGGCCATCCCGGGATCGAGGTGAATCACTACTTCACCGGGATCGGGCCTGTACTCATGCCAGGTAGGCACAATGACAGTGCGAGCTCCGATGTGCTGAGGGGGAAAGAACTCTTTCCAGGACTCGGACCAATCGCGAGGTTCCAGCACGCAGATGCGGGGAGCCGACATGGCACTGGTCTGCCCCAGAAGCAAGAGGGCAATCTCGAGCTTGCGGCAGGTTTCCTGGTCCCACGCTGGCAAGAAGCCCTTTACTGTGGCCCGGTCTCCCGAGCTCTCATGGGCCTCGGCCATCCTGAGTTCTACCACTGCGCCGCCCACGCAGTACCTGCCCAGCATGACTGCCAGGTCGTCAACGGACTCCGCGTCCGCTTCTACGCTTATCTGCACCCAGCGACTCACACCCCTTGCGACCACACTCTACAGACCCAACACTTCTCTCAGACGATCGATGAAGGTCCTCTCTGTCTGGGGAGTCACCTCGCTTCCAAGGGTTTCCCCCAACTCTGCGAGTAGTTGCTTCTGCTCGGCGCTCAGGTTGGTGGGCACAGCCACGTTGATGATCACGATCTGGTCGCCGCGACCAGAGCGACGCAGCCTGGGCACGCCCATCCCCTTCAAGCGAAAGGTGGCCCCCGTCTGGGTGCCAGGGGGTATCGACACTCTCTCCTCGCCTCCGAGCACGGGCACAAGGATCTCGTCACCCAAAGCTGCCTGGACGATGCTGATATTGAGATTGAGGAGGATATCATTGTCTCGACGCCGATAGAAGGGATGCGGCTTCACGTGCAACACGGCATAGAGATGCCCGGCCGGCCCGCCATACATGCCCGATTCGCCTTCCCCCGCCAGGCGGATGCGCGTGCCGTCGTCAACGCCAGCCGGAACCTCTACCATGAGCTGCCTCGACTGCTCAACGCGCAGCGCGCCCCTACAGACAGAGCATGGCGTGTTGGCGACCTCACCGCGGCCCCAGCAGCGTGGACACGTGGTAACGTTCACAAAGGAACCAAAGATAGATTGCTGGGCGCGACGTATCTGGCCCGTGCCGCGACAGTCTGGGCAGCGACTTGGCCTGGTTCCTGGCTCAGCTCCGCTGCCATTGCAGTTGGGGCATGTCACCAGTCTGCTGATCTCGATCTCGCGTGTGCACCCAAAGACGGCTTCCTCGAAGCTGATCTCCAGGTCGTGGCGGAGATCAGCCCCACGATGGAGCCCGGGCCTGGCCTCGGCCCGTGTCCCAAAGCCGAAAAAGTCCCCAAAGATGTCGTGCAGGTCGCCAAAGCCACCGAACCCGCCAAAGCCACCCACGTCCTCTCGACCCAGGCCAGCGTGACCATACCGGTCGTAGAGAGCGCGCTTTCTGTCGTCACTTAGAACCTGGTACGCCTCGTTGATTTCTTTGAACCTGGCTTCTGCATCTGTACCCTTGTTGACATCGGGATGATACTTGCGCGCCAGCCCGCGGTAGGCAGAACGGATAGCGTCCTTACCGGCGTCCCTCGCCACACCCAGAACTTGATAGTAGTCACGCTTCTCGGAAGCCATACAGCCGATTTGCTCCCAGTAGTTGGACCCATCACGGCGCAAAGTGTACTTTGATGGGGATACATCGTCAAAGCAGCGAATAGAGCACACCGGTACTACTTGCTCAGAATGCTCACTCGATGGCAAAGGCGCGTCACTGCACGGATATCAGAATGGCCCTGGAGCCCACTGCTTGTGCCCCGCATGGGGTACTGGGCCCGCACCCGTACCCGGCGACCAACCTTCGCGGGCTTCAAAGCGAAGTAGTACTAGGAGCGAGTCGCCTCGCTCCTATTCTCTGATGAGCTCCTTTTAGACGGGTACACTAGACCTCGCGAAACTCGCCCTCAACAGTGGTGTCATCCTCGTCCGATCCCCTGCCGCGAGAACTGTCCGAGGGAGGCGTCTCTTGCTCACCTTCCCGCCCGTACGCTGCCGCGCTCATCTGCTGGACGGCCTCAGAGAGCTCCTCGCTGCGGCGCCGGATCTCACCAATGTCCCCGCCTTTGAGAGCATCACGAACGGCCCGGATCTTGCCTTCGATGTCGGCCCTCACATCCGCAGGAACCTTCTCGCCCAGTTCTTTCACCGACTTCTCGGCAGAGTAGGCCAGACTATCTGCCCGGTTCCTCTGCTCAGCTTCTTCCTTTCGCTCCCTATCGTGAGCCGCGAATTGCTCGGCCCCCTTGACCATGCGCTCGATCTCGGCCTGGGTAAGACCACTCGAGGCAGTGATGGTGATCTTTTGCTCGCGGCTGGTGGCCTTATCCTTGGCCGACACATGCAAGATGCCATCTGCGTCGATATCGAAGGAGACCTCGATCTGGGGCACGCCTCGCGGCGCCGGGGGTATCCCATCCAGCACAAAGGTCCCCAATTGCTTGTTGTCGGCAGCCATGGAGCGCTCGCCCTGGAGCACGTTGATCCGCACCTCGGGCTGCATGTCGGCCGCCGTGGAGAATATCTCGCTCTTCCTTATGGGGATAGTGCTATTCCGCTCGATCACGGGGGTGGCCACTCCACCCAGGGTTTCGATGCTCAAGGTCAGGGGCGTCACGTCCAGCAGGAGTACGTCCTCCACTTGTCCACCCAGGACTCCGGCCTGAATGGCGGCGCCGATGGCCACCACTTCATCCGGGTTCACGCCCTTGTGAGGCGTCTTCCCAAAGAGCTCCTCGACCCTCCGTTGCACCAGCGGCGTGCGAGTCTGACCTCCGACCAAAACGACCTCATCGACGTCCGAGACAGTGACACTGGCGTCAGCCAGGGCCTGACGGCAGGGCCCAATGGACTTCTCCACCAGGTCATCTATCAACTGCTCTAGCTTGGCGCGGGTAAGGGTCATGGTCAAGTGCTTCGGCCCACTCGCATCCGCAGTGATGAAAGGCAAGTTGATCTCGGTCTGCAAGGTGGAGGAAAGCTCGATCTTGCCCTTCTCGGCTGCTTCCTTCAGGCGCTGCAGAGCCATACGGTCGTTGCGCAGATCGATTCCCTGTTCCCTGAGGAACTCTTCCGCTATCCAGGTGATGATCTCCTGATCGAAATCATCGCCACCCAGGAATGTGTCCCCGTTTGTGGACTTGACTTCGAAAACGCCGTCGCCGATATCCAGGATCGAGATATCGAAGGTGCCGCCACCCAGGTCATAGACAGCGATCTGTTCATCCTTCTTCTTGTCGAGGCCATAGGCCAGGGACGAAGCCGTGGGCTCATTGATGATGCGCCTTACCTCGAACCCGGCGATGCGCCCAGCATCCTTGGTGGCCTGGCGCTGAGAGTCGTTAAAGTAGGCCGGCACGGTGATCACGGCCTGAGTCACCTTCTCGCCCAAGTACGCCTCGGCATCGGCCTTGAGCTTGGCCAGGATCATGGCCGAGATCTCGGCCGGAGAGTACTCTTTGCCCCCCATCACCACCCACGCATCGCCATTGTCTTTCTCGATGATCCTGTAGGGCAAAACCTTGCGCGCCTTTCCGACCTCGGGTTCGCTGAATTTGCGCCCCATGAGACGCTTGATCGAGAATATGGTGTTTTCTGGATTGGTGACAGCCTGGCGCTTCGCCACCTGCCCCACCATGCGTTCTCCCGTCTTGGGGTTCACCGCTACCACCGACGGGCAAAGCCTTCCACCCTCCGCAGTTGGAATGACGGTCGGCTCCCCACCTTCCATCACGGCCAAGACCGAGTTGGTCGTTCCCAGGTCGATTCCGACTATTCTTGCCATGCAGTTTCCCTCCCATCGTTCAACGGGCCTCCCGCCTGCTTCCTCGCCCCGGCCAAGAGCCACTTCACAGCGAGTCGCGGGCGCCCCTGCTAGTACTCGCTTGCACAAATGCCCGATATCTGGCCGGTGTACTGCTTATGCTGGTGCAAACCAGCATGGTGCGTTCTTTTTTGGAACTGCCCACGGATCTTGCCTCACGAGACTTATACCCCGTACGGGGCACTTGTTCGGACTAGCGCAGACTCGTGCAGCGTGGTACCGGTCACCCAGTGGCCTGGTCCTCAACTCCAGGTTTGGCTTGATCCTCCCTTTCGGGCCTTGTTGAGACCGTGACGATCGTCGGCCTGAGAACCCGACCAGCTATCGTGTAGCCCTTTTCGAGCTCTGCTACGACCGTGCCAGGGGGGTGTTCATCGCTTTCGCGTCGCATCAACGCCGAGTGAAAGTGAGGGTCAAACGGCTTGCCCAACGCCTCGATGGGCGCCACCTGGAATCCTCTCAAGATATCTGCAAGCTTGCGCTCAATGAGCAGAATCCCCTCCACCCATCGAGCGTTCGCAAGTTCCTTGGGTATGTTGTCGATAGCTCTCTGAAAATCGTCCATGGCTGGCAGAAGCTTCCTCACCACCTCAGCACTCGTTCTCAGAGCCTGTTCCGCTCTCTCCCGCTCCTGGCGCTTTCGGTAGTTGGCAAACTCGGCGACGCTTCGCCGGTATTTGTCAAGGTAGTCCTCAGCCTTTTCTCGCCACTCGTCGATCTGGCGGACCGCTTCCTCCCTGGCGACCAACACCTCCTCAGTCACCACACAATCCGCCAGGTTCTTCTCGGCTTCCACCTCCTGGGTCTCGCCCTCCTCAAGACCCTGTGCCCTCTGGTCAGCGCCAGCAGTTGGCCTAGCTTCTCCTTCCGTCATAAGCCTCATCCTCACTCGTCTGGACCGTCTTTGACCTTGGTGGTGAAGAATGGTCGCAGCGCCCATCCGTCATAGGTCAGGCATACGCACCATAGACATCCGCCATCAGGCTTCCCACAAGCTGCGCAACGTATCCCACGGTGGATATGGCACGCGCGTAAGGCATACGAACCGGTCCCATGATGCCCAAGACGCCACTTGCAGTGTGCTTGATCCCATATCTGGAAAGCACCAGGCTGACATGCTCAATCGCCTCATAGGGTCCCTCGCCACCGATGATGATCTGTACGCCGTTTGTATTCAGCATCCGCAGCAAGATGGGCTCGAGCAGACTGGCGTGTTGCAGCATATTCACGACCCGCCGGAACCTTTCTATCTCCAGGAACTCGGGATGGCGCAGCACGTTGGCAAGACCATCAGAGTATATCTCCCCAACCGAGGCTCGGTCAGATTCCTCCATCAACTGTGTGATACGCGCCAGCAACTCACCCTCCCAACCTTCCGCGCTGGCTAGACCGGTCTCGGCACTGGCACGCACCTCGCGAAGGGATCGCCCGCGCAAAGTATGGTTCCACCTGTTGGAAACCTGATTGAGGCCGTCCTGGTCGGTGTAGTCGGCTGTCAGGATCACTTCCTCATGCGCGCGTCCATCCCCGAGAACCAGGATCATCACAGCTGCCCTCTGACTGATTGAGACCAGGTGCAAATGCCTGAACCGCGACCTGGCCGCGCGTGGCGGCGTCACCAGAGACACAGAGCGGGAGGTCTGAGCCAGGACAGCCGCGGACAGCCTCATCCACTGATCGAGATGCAGTCGTATCTGATGAAACTGGTGCCTGATCGTGCGCTGCTCTGACGCTGGCAGCTCGACCCGCCCCACCAACTGCTCCACAAAGTAGCGATACCCCTTGATGGTAGGCACCCGTCCCGCTGACGTGTACGGCTGGGTCAGGTAGCCCAGTTCCTCCAATATGCACAGCTCGTTGCGAATGGTGGCAGAACTCACCCCCAGCTGGCCAATCCGCTGAATGGTGCTCGAGCCCACCGGCTCAGCCGAAGAGATATACGCCTGGATGAGAATCTTGAGTATCTCCCGTTGCCGGGGCGTCAGACGCTCCTCTGCCGCGATCGCCTCTTCTGCCATCTCCTGCTATCTCACCCACTAGCCAATGCCATGTCTCCAGAACGCTGGCATGATAGCACCGCCATCACCAAGCGTCAAGAGAGTAGGGAACGAACATAGTCTCTTCGCTCCACTGCAGACGTTTATGGTAAACCTCTTGGCACTCTCCATGAGACAGTGCTAACATGATAGCACATTCACTCCCATTTGTCAACTTTCGGACAAAAGATGCACCCCTGTTTCAGCGCGGGCCCAGATGCCTGCCGGTGCGCTCGCTTCACCCGGTCAGAGGCCTGACGGCTACCTCCTACCATCCCTGATCCAGCCCCATCTGGTCCACCATCCATTTGAGCAGCTACCAAACGCGAGAGAAGCACCCAATAAGCAGCTCTTGCTCGACGTAAAGCCACAGCCGTGGAAAAAGCCGAGCGCAAATGAAATACACAGATCGAGCGTGAGTCCGGTCAAGGCCCTGAAGCGACTGGTCCGATTCTGGCTTCCCCATGTCCACAGCTTGACTGGAGTGCGGTTGAAGAAGAGTGTCCCAGTCATGATCTAAACCCAGGGCGTGGTGCGTCTGGAGGGCGAGGGAGTACACCAGAGAGTGACTGCATGGCTTGGGATGGCCTCACCGAGGTCCGAAGCAGCACCGAAGGGGGGCGTCTCACAGCAAAGACCCGCCTGGATCGAGCCACGAGACCCGTCCACCCCTTCCATCGAATGAGACTGGGTTCCTCTGATACCCCCACCTTTCGATACCCTGGAGAGTGGAAGGCACGTTCCGGCGGTCAAGAGAGCAAGTCGGCAGCACGATGGTCGCAGCCCCGCAGTTTGTGGCAAGGCGACCGACGCGACAGCACATCGCCCGGAATCTTGGGCGTCGGCCAAACCAACACTCCTCTCAAAGGAGGGGATTGCCCTTCTTACAGATGGAGAGAGTAGAGGATCCCAATATCGCCGTTGCTGTAGTAGCCATCAATGAAGCCAGAAAAAGAGTAGCCACGCCCGCAAAGGAGTCGGATAGCCGGATCGTTGTTGGTCTGCACAGGCGCAACGATGGCGCGGAGGTCGCTGCCTCGTGCCCACTCCTCGGCAGCGTGCAACAACTGAGAGGCAAAGCCGCGATTCCGATGAGAGCGGCGCACAATCAGGTGCTCGATCCAACCCTGCCACTGGCGGTAGCGGGTCGTCATGTCGAGGTAGCCGAGGACCAGCCCTAGTTCTTCGGCAACCAGGAAGCATTCGCCACGCTGCCAGTCTTCATAGAGGACCTCGGTTGAGCGGGGGTATGGGACTGGCACGCGCCGAGGGAGACGCACGCATCGGAAGGACACGCCAATGCTATCCGGCGTGCTGGCCTCGTCCATTCGCCAGACGCAGTCAGTAACATAGGAACCATCAAGGCGCTGGCACTGTTCGATATCTGCTATCGTTGCCAGGCGAACGTTCATCGGCTTCGCCTCAGAGTCGGGGACGGGCGTCGAAATGAAGCCGGCCCAGGTCTACGAACAAACGTGTGGAGGACCACTCTTGACCGGCGCTCGCCGACGGGGCTGGTCCTGCTTGCCCCGGAAAGAGCCTGGGAAGACCTGTGGGAAAAACAGTGTGTGGCCCGAATCCTCTAGTACTACTTTGGTACTTTGCCTTAAAGCCCGCGAAATGATCGCTGGCTACGGGTGCAGGCCAAATACCCCGTACGGGCCCAAGTACCCCCTACGGGGCACAGGTACTCCATGCGGGGCACAGGAAGTGGCCTGCAGAGCGATTGTGACATCTGTCCGGTGACTTGCTTTTGCTATAGAGTGAGCATTCTAACGTAGTACTAGCCAGCCAGCGATCGCGTGCGGGCTCCGGGCACTGGCACTGAAGCAAGGATCTCCTGGACTACATCCCTGGTGTCAACGTTCTTGATGCGCGCAGAAGGACTGACGATGATACGATGTGCAACTATGGACTCGGCCAATGCCTTGACGTCATCAGGCATGACGAAATCGCGCCCTTGGAGTGCGGCGAGTCCCTGTCCGGCCCTGTACAGGCCGAGGGAGCCACGAGGGCTGGCGCCAAGGTACACGTCGGGGAAACCTCGCGTGGCGTTGATCAGGGTGACGATGTATTCCTTGATGAGAGGGTCCACGTAGATATCTTTGATCTTTTGTTGCGCCTCTAGCAGCTCGGGCGTTGACACTATCTGTTCGATGGTCTCCAAGGGATGCACGTATCGCTGAGCCTCCAGAATGCGGACCTCCTCGGTGGGGGAAGGGTGGCCAAGACTTATCCGCATGAGAAAGCGGTCGAGCTGCGCTTCGGGAAGGGGGAATGTGCCCTCGTACTCGATAGGGTTCTCCGTGGCCATGATGAGAAACGGCTTGGGCATGAGATAGGTCTTCAGGTCCACAGTGACCTGGCGCTCCTCCATGCACTCAAGAAGCGCAGACTGGGTTTTGGGAGTGGCACGATTGATCTCATCAGCCAGGACTATCTGGGCCATGATTGGTCCAGCTCGAAACTCGAACTCGCGCGTCTTCTGGTTAAAGATGGAGACGCCGGTGATGTCACTGGGAAGCAAATCGGGCGTGAACTGAATGCGACTGAACGTGCAGCCAATCGACTTGGCCATGGACTTGGCCAGCATCGTCTTGCCCACACCAGGAACATCCTCGATCAGCACGTGCCCCTGGCAGAGTACCGCGACGAGAGTCAACTGCACCTGGCGATGCTTGCCAAAGATCACCTGTTCAACATTGCCAACAATCTTCTCGCCGAGCTCTTGAACCAAGGCCATGTGCCCCCCTTATGCAAAGGTTGTGGAACTGGTAGGATCGATAGCTGAATGCCAGACCAGCATTGCCGGCAAATGGCGCGCTAGTCGGCTCTGCGCCAGGTCAAACCTGGGCTTGCTGCTTGGAGCGCAGTTGGGGAAAGAGGATCACTTCCCGTATGTTAGACTGATCGGTGAAGAGCATCACCATGCGATCGATCCCTATGCCCAGCCCCCCGGTGGGAGGCATGCCGTGCTCCAGGGCGATCAAAAAGTCCTCGTCCAACGGATGGGACTCCTGGTCACCTGCTTGCGAAGCACGCACCTGCGCCTCAAATCGCTCCCGCTGCTCGATTGGGTCGTTGAGCTCTGTGAAGGCGTTCCCACACTCCAAGCCCCCGATAAAGTACTCAAAGCGCTCCGTCAAGTGGGGTGCATCCCGCTTTTTCTTTGCCAGCGGAGACACCTCAACAGGATAGTCGAGCACGAAGGCCGGCTGTACCAGCGTGGCCTGAACGTGTTTCTCAAAGAGTTGGTCTACCAGCTTTCCCCAAGTCAATTGCTTGGAAGCCAGCAAACCACGCTCAGATACGGCAGCGGCCAACGATTCGTGGGTGGGATGCGCCTCGATATCGATGCCGCTATGCTCCATGATGGCGGCACGCATGGTAACCCGACGCCAGGGCGGGGTCAGGTCGATCTCATTGCCTCCGTAGATGATGACCGGACTACCCAGCGTCTCTTTGGCCACGGCCCAGTACATCTGCTCAACCAGGTCCATCATCTCGTGATAGTCGCCGTAGGCCTGATAGACCTCCAGCATGGTGAACTCGGGATTATGGCTGGTGGAAATGCCCTCATTTCTGAAGTTGTGGCCGATCTCATATACCCGGTCAAAGCCTCCGATTATCAGGCGCTTGAGATATAGCTCGTCAGCGATGCGCAGGTAGAGCGTGCGGTCCAGCGCGTTATGGTAGGTAGTGAAGGGCCTGGCCGCGGCCCCGCCATAAAGAGGTTGCAGGATCGGCGTCTCCACCTCCAGAAAGCCCCGCGCGTCCAAGAACCGACGCAATGCCGAGACAATGCCAGTTCGGGTCACGAATATGTTGCGCACCCTCTCGTTGGCTATCAGGTCCAGGTATCGTTGCCGATAGCGCGTTTCCACGTCTTTGAGTCCGTGCCATTTCTCCGGCAAAGGCCGCATTGCCTTGGCCAGAAGTCGAAAAGACTTGACCTGTAAGGTGATCTCGCCCGTGCGGGTGCGGAAGAGGCTCCCCTCTGCTTCGACAAAGTCGCCCAGGTCGGTTCGCCCGCGGAACAGATCGTAGCCATCCAGGCCCACCACGTCTTGCCGCACGTATAGCTGAAGGCGCCCGGAACCATCGGCGATATGGGCGAACGCCGACTTGCCCATGACCCGGATGGACATGAGCCGTCCTGCGACTATGGCGACCCTTTCCTTGCCGCCCGTTGCCCCCTCGAAGGCCGCAATGGCCTGGGCAGCGGTGTGCGTGCGCTTCGCTCGCGCTGGATAGGGATCGATACCCCGCTCGCGTAAGTCGATCAGCTTGGCCAGCCGCCGTGCTGTTCGATCGGCAGTTCTTGGCATCAGCATTCCCCGTTTGATCGATGCTCGTATGGGGATGGATTGGGCTATCGGATGGCGATGATCTCAAAGTGGAAAACGCCGCCAGGGGCATCCACTGTAACCCTGTCGCCGACCCGCCTACCCAACAGTGCCGCTCCCACGGGCGATTCATACGAGATACGTCCCGCCAGGGGATCGGCTTCTGCCCATCCCACGATCTGGTAGGTCTCTGAATCGCGGCCTTCTTCGGCCACGGTGACCCGGGCTCCCAAAGAAACCAGGTCACGCGCTCCCTTGGCCTTCAAGACCTGGGCATTGGCCAGGATCGAGGCCAGCTCTCGGATTCGTCCCTCGACAAAAGCCTGCTCCCGTTTCAACTCTTGATAACCGGCGTTTTCATTGAGATCGGCGTCGTCTCGCGCCGACTTGAGATTCGCTGCAACCTCACTGCGTTTGACAGTCTGGAGAAACTCAAGCTCAGCCGCCAGCCTCCCTCTTCCCTCGGGCGTGAGGAACTGGACTACCCCGGTCATTGACGAACTACCTCTTTATCTTGAGCTGGGATAGCAAAAAAGCGCCGCCAGGCGCCACGGCACTGCTACCCAACCAGCAATGGTGACACAGACTCATTATAGCCTCGATGCGGCGATTTGCCAAACTGCCGCCAATAGAGGGTGTGGAAAAACGACCATTGTCATTCTGAGCCGCAGCGTAGCGAAGGCGAAGAATCCCTGTTTTGTGCGGTTGAGACCCTTCGCTTGTACCCCTGAAGTTCGGGGCACTTGCGCTCAGGGTGACAACCATGTCAGCAGGCGCAGACTTTTTCAACACCCTGCGCCCATATGCCCGCGACGCGGCCCACGACCGCCCGTGTGGAGGGTTGGCGGGGTTGTCCAGCCAGCAAGCATGGCCCTGAAGGCCAGTCTTTCAGCTTTGCACGTCGGATGTTATAATAGGCGGGGCGCAGAGCGGATGCGGGTTGGCTTGTCTCTGGATGACTGAACCCCGGAT
>DATKWG010000017.1:0-19189 GCA_035529675.1 Anaerolineae bacterium | reverse complement strand
CGCCGGGTAGCCTCTGCACCTATGAACCGCAGGTTGCCAGCGACGTCTTTGCCATGTTCCAGTCCTTGGCCAATGACGCGCCCATCGGCTGGGACCTCCTGGTCAAAGACGTTCCCGAGGAGCACCACCAAGACCTGGAATACATCGCGAACATGCTTGACTGGGATGCCAACCTTGACCCTGACTTCCACAAACACCATTTTAGGCTGCCCAGGCCCGTGCTTCCTGCAGATGAGATGAACAGCCAGGGCTACGTGGACATGTGGATCACCTACGGTAGTCCCCATTTCAGTGCCAAGGAGACGACGATTCTGCCTGGCCGGCGCGTGACGCTCGTGGACCAGGCCTGCTACGGGCTGATCTTGCTGCAGGGCCACGGGACGCTCAACAACTGGTCGATTGAGACGCCAAGCCTGATTCGCTTCGGCCAGCTCACCAGCGACGAGTTCTTTGTGACCGAAGAGTCAGCTCGTCGCGGCGTGGTGGTGAGCAACCCGAGCGAGACCGACCCCATGGTGATGCTGCGCCACTATGGGCCAGATAATCCCGACTTGAAACCCTAGCCGGGATCGTCCGGCGGAAGACCAAAGTGCCCCACAGGTCTGCCGCAACTGACCGCGCTGGCCTTGCGGGTAGCTCCAAGGGGGCTGATTCGCACGAGACCTTTTGGCCCTTTGTCGGGGCACGGCTCAAAGCCCGCCGCCACGCCTATTCTGCTTCCTTTACACAGCGGAAGCCCAGATCGTCGGCAAAGTCGTCTCTGGCCACGCGCTCGCGAGCTGTGGCGTAGTCATTGTAGCGCCGCCAGGATCCCCCTCGCACCGCCATTCCAGCGCCCTCGGCGGGGGGAACATGGGGCGTGCGATATGGGCCATAGCGATCGGCAGTCCATTCCCGCACGTTTCCCGCCAGGTCCATGATCCCCAGCGGAGTTGCGCCCTGGGGGTAGCTGCCAACATCGGTGGGTCCCGTCGTGTCGGACTGGTCCGCGGTGTGCGCACGTAAGATGGCCCGGTCGTCGTTGCCCCAGGGATAAAGCCGGCCCTCCGCGCCCCGGGCGGCCCACTCCCACTCGGCCTCGGTGGGCAAGCGCTTCTCCGCCCATGCCGCGTAGGCTGCGGCGTCGTCCCAGGTGACATCCACGACAGGCCGCATTCCCTCGCCTCGGAGGTAGTGTCCATCTGTCCAGTAGTGGGGGGCGGTGTGCCCCGTCTCGTCCACGAAGCGCTGGTACTGGATGTTGGTCACTTCGAAGCGATCCATGTGCGTCTGGGCCACCTGCAGATCGTGGACTGGCTGTTGATCCTCCGTTCCTTCCGCGTAGCCCATCTGCAGGATGCCCCCGGGAACCAGGACGGTCGTCTGGTCGAGGAGCCGTGCCACCTGGTGCACCTGGTAGCGATCCTTCTGTGGGTCAAGTGCGCCGAGAAAGCCTGCGGCTTTACCCCAGTCCCCTTGACGCAGCGCTGCCATGCCGCGTTCCGCTGATGCCGTCGATGGACCTACCAGATACCGGTAGCCCAGCACGGCTCCCACCGCCACCATGGCCACCACCCCCAGGATGAGCGGCACCCTCGTCCCGGACCTGGCCTTGGCAGGCTTGGCTCGTGGCGGTGGCCCGGCCCTGGGAGGAGCCGTGCGTCTGCCCACCCGCAACTGCGCCCTGGCTTCGATGGACTGGCCAGTGGTGGAGCGCACCACCACCCGAGCAGTGTGGGGCCTTCCAGACGCAAGCTGTGGTGTGCTCGTCAGGTCAAGGCGCAAGGGCAGGCTCTCGTTGGGCCCCAGTGCATAGATGGCAGGACTGACCCTCAGCCAGGGCACCGATGTCTGGACGCTGCCGCGCGAGCCACCAGGCCCCTGGTTGGTGAGGGTGAGGGTGGCGACGGCGGTCTTGCCCGCCGCGATGGGGTCCAGGTCCACGTTGCGCGGCGAGAGGGTCAGGTTGGGCGCGGGTATGCGAGGGTTGAGCCCTCGCAGAAAGTCGTCCAGACCGGCGTTGGGCGTGTCCGGATGATCTTTGATCGCCTCCGCTGCCCGATTTGCCGCCACAGGGTCATGCAGAGCATGGCGCAGCCAGGCGTCAAGGCTACCATCGTACAGGATGTGTCGAGCATAGTCCCAGTATCTGAGTGATAGGTCCAGCACACCGGTGAGAGTGGTGGCCAGGTTGCCCTCCGGAAAGGTGATGGGCCGAATGGTCCCGGCCTGAGAGGCGCGGTAGGCCTCGAGCTGGCGACGGAATTGATCCGCGTCCAGCCGATCATCGGCCTCGTTGGCCAGCGCGTGTTGCAGGATATTGCGAAGCGGTGCGGGCATCCTCTCCATCTCTGGCCACTTGAAGGGATGATCGCGGGGGTCGTCGTCGGTAAGCAGGTGATACATGGTAGCGGCAAGAGAGAAGACGTCAGACTTGGGCACAGCCTGGCCCCGGTAGAGCTCGGGAGGGGCGTAGCCCACCGTTCCGTAGACACTGTCTCTATCTTGATCGGGTCTGCCCAGCAGGCTGCGGAGGTAGCGGGCCTTGGCAGTGCCGAAATCCACCAGAACCGCCTGCTGGCTGTTGCGATCGATGATTATGTTGGCGGGCTTGATGTCGCAGTGGACCACCGGCTCGGGCTTGACCTGAGCCAGGTAGTCCAGTACCCGGCAGATCTGGACGCCATAGCGCACCGCTTGCTCCGAGTCCAGAGGCTCTTCCGCAACCCTTTCGCCAGTGCCCTCCTCGGTCGAGACAAAGCTCTCCAGGTTCTCCCCCTCGATGTACTCCATCACGATATAGTTGTGGCCCCGTTCGCTGAAATAGCCGTACATGTCGGGGATGCCCGGGTGTTTCAGGGTGGCCAGGGTGCGCGCCTCTTGCTCGAACCGCTGTCTAGCTTGGTGTTCCTCGCCGGCCTCAAAGTAAGCCAGCATCTCCTTGACGACGCACGGTCGGTTGAAGGCCTGGGTATTCTCGGCCAGATAGATGGCACCCATGCCCCCCTTGCCCAGCCGCCGAGTGATCCGGTACTGCCCGCCATTCATCGTCTGGCCCGGCTGGAGCGAGTCGCGGGCAGGGGCCAACAGCTCCGCGCCACAACGTGCGCAGAAACTAGCGCCCGACGAGTTGTCGAGACCGCAGTTGGGGCAACGCATGACCAACTACACACACTCCCAGAGGTCAGGCCGCACAGATTCGGGGGGCAGCCATCACATGCCGCCCCAGTCTAGAGGCTGTGGACCAAAGCTGTCAAATCCAGAGTCGGGACAAGGTGTGGAAGAACATGCCCGACGGCGCTCACACTGCGAATCAATCGCACACACGCCACAGGAGCCATCCATTGGAGCCAGTTTAGTGCTGTTTTCTTGCCTCTAGTAGGGGCACATGGCCATGCGCCCCTACATCCTTCTGCTGCTCTCCGCGCCAGTGGCGGACGATTCGTCCAGAAAACCCTTGACATTTCCCCAATCTGTGGTACAATGATGTCAGACTAGTTTGCTTTGCCAACTAGTAGGAGCGCCCAACCAATCTGAGAAGCTGAAGGAGGTTCAGCGTGGCATCGAACATGGATCTGAAGGTGATCAAGCGGCGCGTCTTTGCGGCCTCTCTACAGGATGGCCTGTGGGAGCTGGCCCTGGGCCTCTCGCTTGCGCTGACCGGTTGCTTGCTGCTGGTTCCCGACACGTCCTTCATACTCTGGTACCTTCCGTGGGTGCTGATGACCATGTTCCTGCCCGCGGCCAAGAAACGCTACGTGGCCCCTCGCGTGGGCTACGTCAGTCTTGCGCCAAAGAGGAAAAGTATAGTAGGGCTGACTGTGGCGTTGACGCTGACTTTCCTGCTTGGCCTTGTGGTCTTCCTTCTCTTTGAAACGCGCAGCATGCCGGGCTGGCTAGATAGCTCGCTACAGACGCTGTTTGAATTTGAGCAATGGGCGGCAGTGATAGGGGTGTTTCTGGCTGGCATGCTCGGCCTTTCGGCCCTTCGGTCCGGGACCACCCGGTTCTACGCGTTCGCTCTGCTCTCTGGCGTAGGCGCCCTGGTAGTCTCCGTCCTCAGCGTGAGCCCAGGAATGCGCGCCACGCTCCTATTTGTCAGTGCCGGGAGGGTCATGATGGTGTCGGGAGTGATCGTGTTCGCAGGGTTCCTCGGTCGCAACCCTCTGCCGGCAGAGGATGGTGCCGATGGCCGCGCCTGAAGGGCCGAGCAAGGAGCTGCAGCCCATCGCCGACCTCGACCGGACCATCCACTCACCGGCCCGATTGATGATTCTGTCCTACCTCTACGTCGCCCAAAGCGCGGACTTCGTCTTCCTGATGCGCCAAACCGGGCTGACGCGGGGCAATCTATCCTCGCACATGAGCAAGCTGGAGGCCGCAGGCTACATCCGGGTGAACAAGGAGTTCCTGGATCGAAAGCCCCTCACCCTGCTTCAGCTCACCCCGCGAGGTCGGGCTGCTTTTCGGGCCTACCGGCACAAGATGTTGCGGGTTCTGGAAGACTTGCCCGGGTGACAGCAGTCCACCCGGGTCATACTTGCCCATGCGGCCACGCCTCGGGAACGGCGACTCGGCAGAATTGGAGAGTCACTTGGAGAACGACCTCCAGGCCCCTTTCGCTGCCCCGAAGAGACCGCCCCCGACCAGCACTATCACCAGGAAGGAGAGCCAGAGCGCCGACAGGATGAATGGCGGCCCCAGCACCACAAGGCTGGCCACCAGCCCATAGTGGGGCCAATCATCCAGAGAGATGCCCACCAAGGCCTGGGCCACTGCTCTGGCCTGGGCAGGGAAGAACCAGGCACCTGCGCCGATGACCGCCCCCAGGATCAGCCAGACCACCCCCAGCAGCCAGCGATGGCGCGCGAAGGGGTGCCCTATGGCCGAGGCCGCGCGACCCACCGTGCGCCAGCCCGCCGCCATAGTGCGCCAGCTTTCGGGAGCCGCTGTCGCGCCGGCCCGCCGAACCAGCCGCCAAGCCTCGCGCAGCAGCGACACCTGGGCAGTGACCGGGATCTCGATCGGCTCGATGCCCTCCGCTTCCACGGTGACCACGCCACGCTGCTGGCTGCGGAACGGCAAGTCCTCGGCGTGCACGTGGACACGTACGTCTACGGGCCGACCAGCCCACAAATGCACCGTGGTGGGATGCACGCCGATCCATGGCTCCGAGGAACCGACCTGAGCCAGCACATAGCCCCGTGTGTCATTGAACACGGTCACATTGCGGATGAGCGCTGCATCGCGGGCGATGCCGCCCAGGTCCACCACGGATGGATCGGCAACCATCCTCGGCCGAGGCAACCCGGGGTCAACCTGCCGCAAGAAGGCCTCCAGGCCGGCGTCGTGGTTGGCGTGCTGCTCTACGATACCCTCCGCGGCCACCACCAGGTCGAGCCTGTTGATGTCGCCCAGCCACCGAGAAAAGTCCCCGTTGTAGAGAAAGGAGCGTGCGGCGTCCCAGTGCTCGTCGCAGAGGGCGGGCAGCGCGCCCACGGAGCGTATCTGGTCTCCCCCAGGAAAGGTGAATGACTCCAGCGTGCGCTGAGGCGTGGCCAGGGCCTCCAGGGCCTCACGGAGCTCACGCGCCGTGCTGCGCTGCTCAGGGTTGGCGCGAAACGCTCGCTCGAGGGCCAGGGCCAGCTCTCGCGGCAGGGTGTTGAGTCGCAGCCACTTGAAAGGGTGGTCGCGCGGGTCGTCGTCGGTCAAGAGATGGTACGCAGTTGCGGCCAGGGCAAAGACATCCGACCGAGGCCCAGGATCGCCTCGGTACTGCTCGGGGGGCGCGTAGCCGTCGGTGCCGTATATGTTGTTTCCCGATCCATTCCCCGCCGTGGCGCCATGGGGAGCACGGGTGTGGGCTGTGCCGAAATCCACCAGCCGCACCAGCCCAAGCTGGCTTTCGAGAATCAGGTTGGCCGGCTTGACGTCCTGATGCACCACGGGACGTGGCTGGGAATGCAGGTACTCGAGGATGCGACACGCCTGGATGGTGTAGCGGATGATCTCCTCTTGAGGGAGACGCTTGGCCGGCACGGTATGCCCCTGGTCATCCTGGTGAGTGACGAAGGACTCCAGGTCCTTGCCCTCGATGTGTTCCATGACGATGTAGAAGCGACCATTCTCGGAGAAAAAGGCGTATATCTTGGGCACGCCGGGATGACTGAGCGCGGCCAGAGTGCGACCCTCCTCCTCGAAGCGCTGCTCCGCGCGCAGCCGTTCTTCGGGGGCAGAGGGATCATAGTACTCTAGCATCTGCTTGATCACGCAGAGGCGATCGAAGGCTCGCCTGTCCTGGGCCAGGCATACCGCCCCCATGCCTCCCTTGCTGATCGGCCGCACGATGCGGTAGTTGCCACCTTCGAGCTCAGCCCCGGGCCCCAGCCGCCCCTCCAGTCGCTCTCCACAGCGCGGACAGAAGCGTGCCTGAGGTCTCACCCCTTGGGCGCAAAAGGGACAGATACGAGTCACTAGCTCACCTTGAAGATGAGTTTCAGGCTCCCAGCGCGTATCTCGTCGCCGTCATTGATGGCCACAGGCGCACCGGGGCTCAGCCGCTGGCGATTCACCACCGTGAAGTTGGTGCTATTCAGGTCTTCGATGGTGTACTGCGAGCCCGGCGAGCCCGGCGAGCCCGCCGGCGTCAATTTGAAGTGGCGGCGCGACACGCCAGCCTCCTCACCGCCGTGCGGCGTCAGATCTACCTCGGGGTAGATGCCGCTGTAGGGATCATCTCGGCCCACCAAGGCCTCCTTGCCCACGGGCAGGGGGATCTCGACGCCGCTGGCGGTGATAATCAACCGAGGACCTACCTCCACAGTGGGCGGTGCCGGTGCCGCGACGGGCGCGGGTAGGGTCGCTGGCTGAGCGGCCGGCACGGGCTCCGCGGCGGTCACCAAGGCAGCGCCACAGAACTCGCAGAAGGTATCAGCCGGACCAACCTTGGCCCCACAGGAGGGGCACTCCCTGGGTGCCACCTCCGGCTCTGGGAGTGCCGCTGGCGGAGCCGCAGCAGGAGGTGGGGCGGCAGCGGCCGGTTCTGGAACTGGAGATGGCGCGGCGGCTGGTTGCTCTTCGACGGCAGTTGGTTCCGCCACTGCGCGCGAGGCTTTCAGATCTGCACCGCAGGCGTAGCAGAACTCGTCGTCCTCGGCGACGGTCGCGCCGCAGTCTGGGCAAGTCTTTGGGGCGCCTGGCCCGCTCGCGGTCGGGGCCGCTGGTGCAGGCTCCGCTTGTGCTGCCGCCACGGCCTCCGGTTCAGGCTGGGGAGCGGCAAGGGGTGCGCCACAGTTGTCGCAAAACATCTCTCCAGGAGTGTTGGTCGCGCCACAGCCTGGGCAGACAATGCCCTGCGCGCCTTGCGAAGGCTCCTGCGCAGCGGCTGGGGCCTCGGCAGCCACCAGACGGGTGCCACACTGGTCGCAAAAAACGGCATCACCCTGAACTTCGTTTCCACACTTGGGACACTTGTCCATCGAAGGCTCCTTTCCAAAGGGAATCGAGGGAGGCTACTCGGGAAGGTCGGGCAGCTTCTGGGTCAGTTTACGGGTCTGGTATCGAAGCTTCTTGGTGCCGCTGGCAGACATCTGCCCGCTTTGTTCAAGGTTGTCGGCCTCTTGGCGGGCGGCTTCGGCCAGATCCGTTTCACCGAGTTCGAGCAGGCGGGTGGCGGCCGCACGCAGCTTGCGCGTCGCACCGACGATGTCGCCCATACGGGCCTCTTCGAGGGCACGAGTCTGCAGCTTGAAGGCGGTGACTCTTTCGGCCAGATTCATGATGCCGGCATTGTATCGCTGCGACTCCTGGGGGTCGGTCGTGTAGGTGACCACGATGTCGCTGCGGGAAGAGGACCCAGTCACATTCTGAAGCGGCAGATCGTAGGTTATCTCCGCCTGGGCGACCCGATAGCGGCCCGGCCTCCGCTGAGGAAGCAGCAACTCCACCAAGAGGGACTTGCCCTGCTCGGCGTCGAGCTCGCCAAGTTGCACCTGCACGTCGTGCTCGCCGATGGGTTGGTAGCCGAGGTTGGCGATCAACGGCGTCACCTGAAAGACCTGTCGCGGCACCACGCCCCCCACCAGCCGGAGGATCATCTGGGCGTTTCGCACGACTGCCTTCTGTGAGCGCTCCACGGTTTGGGTGAAGAGGGAGACGATCTCGTCGGGCGATTCGACCAGATCAGAGTCTCCGCCACTCCGTTGGCCCACCTCGTCCAGAAGGTCCTCATTCCAATCGTCTCCCAGGCCGAGAGCCTGGATGGGGATCCTGTGCTCACCGGCCTCCTCGGCCAGTTTCAGGCACTGGGCTTCATCCCCGTAGGTCTGGCCGTCGGTCAGCAGAAGAAGCTGGTTCACCCGGTCTTCGCTGAACCTGCGGTAGACCTCACGCAGGCCGAGGCTCATGCCCCGAGACATCTGAGTGCCGCCGCCCGCCCGGATGCGCTGGATCTTGCTGAGCACCGTCTTCTGGTCGGCCACGGGGCCATTCTTGGCGATGACCTCCGCGCTATCGCTGAAGGTGGTCACCGAGACCCAGTCGTCGGGCGCCAGCTTGCCCAGGGCCAGCTCCATGGCCTCCTTCAGGCGGGCGATCTTTTCGCCGCGCATGGACCCGCTGCGATCCAGCACGAAGCCAAAGTTCACGTTCATGCGGGTCTTGGAGAGGATCTCGCTGGGCTTGGCCTCGATCAGCACATAGATTAACTGATGGGTTCTGGTCACCGGAACGCTGGTCTTGTTCAGAGTTGTGGTCAGAGTCAGTTCATCTGCCATTGCTGCCTCCTTAATAGCTGACACTGGCACCCGGCCATGGCCTCAGCTCCCCACGGCTCGCACGATGATGACCGATATGTTATCCTCGCCGCCAGCCAAATTGGCGTTGTGCACCAGCTTGTCGGCGGCCCGCTGGGGGTCTGGCTCGGTCAGTAGCACGTCCTCCAACCCCTCGTTGCGCACCATCTCCCACAGGCCATCGCTGCAGAGAATCAGGCGGTCGTCGGGCGCGAGTTGATGCTCGAAGGTGTCCGCCTGAACCTCCGGCCGGTCGCCGATGCTCTGGTAGATCAGGTTGCGCTGGGGGTGGGTGTAGACGTCCTGGGGAGTGATCTGCCCAGCTTGCACCAGACGTTGCACCAGAGAGTGATCTTGGGTGATCTGTCGCAGGCCATCTGCGTTCCACAGATAGGTCCGACTGTCCCCCACGTTGGCGATGTGGGCCACACCGTTGACCACCAGCGCCAGGGTCAGGGTGGTGCTCATCTGGCTGCTGCGGGCCACGCGCGCGTCATAGACGGCCTGGTTGGCCGCCGCCACCGCCTCGGCCAGAACTCCCTCCAACTGGTCGGCCTGCATCGTCTCGCCACGGATGATGGGCTCCCACACGGTGGGACGCAGAGCCTCCCACACCGCTTCGGTGGCCATGCGACTGGCCACTTCACCCGAATCCAGGCCCCCCAGCCCGTCAGCCACGATGAACAGACCCAGAGAGCTCCCACTCCCCCGAGCATAGAGCCATGCTTCGAGATAGTCTTCGTTATGGTCGCGTTGCATACCCTTGTGGGTGGCTCGTCCCCACTGGAGGCGCATCGCAGGCGCGCGACCCGGGTCTTCCTTCTCGGCCTCCTGCTCGGGCTCTGCCGTCACGTAGTACTCGCGCTCTCCCTCACTGAACTGCAGGTCGTACTGGTCTGGCGCACTCCGCAACTGCTCCATGATTGTGGCCCTGGGGCGCGTCTCCAGCGACGCGCCGCATTCCAGGCAGTAATCATCTTCGGGAGCGTTTCCATCGTGTCCGCAGCTCGGGCAGCGGCACAGGTCCAGGGCCCCGTACACGTTCTGCTCTGGCCCGCTCTCCAGCAACTCCTGAATTCGGTATCGACCGGCCAATACGGCGCCCGGGTGCAATGGTGCCGTGACCACCTTCTGCGTGGCAGACTCGTCTGGCTCAGCCACATCTGCACCTGGCTCTGCCAGATGTTCGACCGGTTCTGCCGGACCTTCGGCGTCTTCCACAGGAGGCTCCTCGGGGGCAATCGCTCTCTCTGGCGACCGTGGACCTTCCTCTTCAGGAGTCGGAGCCTCGTGAGCGGTGGCCAGCGGCTCCGCCGTGGGCTCGGGGGCATCCTCCTCAGACACCGGGGCAGGTTGCTCGTCCATTGCAGGTGGCGCTGGAGGAGCCTCGACGACATCTTGCACGATGCGCTCGCCACACCAGGCGCAAAACTCCGCGCCGGCACGATTCTCTCGCCCGCACCCTGGACATATCATGGTGTCTGCTCTCCTATGCCGGTGCATCCATCCGGTTCAGCGCGCACCGGTTCAGCGTATGTCGAACCTCAGCACAACTTGCCCCAGGCGTATTCGGTCGTCGTCGCGCAGCGGGTGGGAAACACGGGGCGCCAGCCGCTGGCCATTGACGTAGGTGCCGTTGGCGCTGTCCAGGTCGGTGAGACGATACCTGCGCCGGTTCACGGTGATGCGCGCGTGGTTGCGCGAGATGTAGCCATCCGGGTCATAGTAGCCCAGGTCGAGATGCACTGGTTCCCTTCCTCCCCGGCGTCCGATGAGAGTATCGGTCGTGCGCAGAGGGAACTCCCAGCGCGCTCCGGCGGGCCTGACCACCGTGAGAGCAGGCGGCAGCGGTGGCACGAAGCAATGGCCGCAGCTCCGACAAAAGCGCGCAACAGGCCTGTTCAAAGTGCTGCACGCTGGGCAGGACTTGACATAAGTAGCAGCCTGCGGTCGTATGGGAGTCTCTCTGGTTCTGGGCAAGATGGTGGCCGTCGGGTCGGGCAGCCGCGCCCTGCTATCGGCACTTGGCCCGGCCAGGGGAGCGGCAGGACCTTCGGCCGTGGCCCGCAGCGGCATCTCCGCCCTTTGGGCTCCGACCGCATCTTCGATCTGGCGATGCCTGACCTCAATGCGGGAACGCTCGCGTCCGGGGAGGCACTCCAGCACCGCCTCGCGCATGGCCTGGGCCGATGGATAGCGCTGCTCGCGATCCTCGGCCATGGCCCTGTCAACTATGGCCTGGGTCTTGTCAGATATGGCTGGGTTGTACTGCTGGACGGGCAGCCTCGGCGTGGGCACGAAGGCGGGTAGGGGGGGCATGTTGGTGAGCAGGTGGTACATGGTCGCGCCCAGCCCATAGATGTCAGCGCGAGGATCAGTCTGGGCCTTGCCCCATTGCTCGGGCGCGGCATAGTTCTCAGAGCCCATGGTGATGGTGTCCTTGCGCTTGCCCACCTTGTAGGTGCGGGCGATGCCAAAGTCGATGAGCTTGATCTGTCCCGCCGGAGTGACCATGACGTTGCTCGGCTTCATGTCGCGAAAGATGACCGGTGACGGTCGGGTGTGCAGGTAGGCCAGCACGTCGCAGATCTGGATGCCCCAATCCAGCACCTGGCGCTCCATCAGGGGCGCATTGGCCCTCTCCAGACGCTTCTCCAACGACTCCCCGTGGATGAACTCCATCACCAGGTAGGAGCGCCCACCTTCCTCGAAGAACGCGCTAACCCTGGGCAGGTTGGGGTGGCTCAGGCGCACCAAGATGTTGGCCTCTTGCTCAAAGAGCTTGCGAGCCTCTTTGAAGGAGTGGGTGTCGTCTGGGTCCGTTCTCAGCTCCTTGAGTGCCCAGATCTGCTTGGTCCCGGCGACTTCGCCGCATCTTGGATCGGGCCGCTGCTCCTCGATCTGGTACACCCAGGCCATGCCCCCGCCGGCCACCAGGCGGGTGATGCGGTATTTGCCCTTGAGCACCGTGCCGACTGGGAGAGGTTTGGTTTCCATGCCATCCCGCTATTTGCTCGCCGCCCCGAGGGCGCCCCGCCCTGCGCACAATCATCATACACCGGAGGCAGACCAGATAGCACATGCGCCTCTGGCGACGCACTCCCCGTTCCGACGATGGCCCCTTTGCCAACATGGACAAGGTGCCATACAGTCTACGCTTGACGGGGTTTGAGGTTGCGTGTCGAGCGCAGGTCTCATATGCGCTGCCTGGTCCGTCCCAAGGGCGGCGTGTATCCCGGTTATTGTACCACCAGACATCGAGGAGCGCAACGCTTGGCGTGGCGAGGGTCTGTTGAGAAACTACGACTGTCATTCTGCCTGGGCCGCAGGTGGGGATAGCTCAGTGAAGGCGAAGAATCCCTGTTTTGTGCGGTTGAGACCATTCGCTTGTTCCCCTGAAGTTCGGGGCACTTGCGCTCAGGGTGACACGCACGGTGGCCGGGGTCGGCTTATCCACCACTCTGAGCGCGGCAAGGGTGTCAAGGAAAGCTGGGGATGATCGAGCCGTCGCATAGCCAAGCTTCTAGCGGCGATCCCGGCACGGACACCGGATGCCGGGCCGCTACCGGATAGAGAAACGACCGATCTCAACGCTCGTCCTTCCACGCGGGTTCGTGAGGCGTCGTCCAGTGCTAGCGTCGTACCAGCCCACCTCTATGGTAGCATCGACGTTGGTGACATCGGCATCCAGGGTCATGTAGTGAACATCCTCGACGGTTTCGCCGTGCTGCCAGCCACTCGTCCGCTCCAAGTCTATGGGCGCCCATACGTCAGGCCATCTCCCCACGGAGCCGGGGGGGCCATCATGCTGTCCGATGATCAATCCGTCGGTTGAAACCAGGTGAACGAACACTGAGTAGTCATTCTGGATGGGCCCTACGGCTCGCCACCAGAGGGTCACACGTACCATCTGCCCCGGCTCGACATCAGGCACGGATCCCGTGCCGCTAAGAAAACATCCGTCTCGTGTGACCGTGGCCCAATCAAAGCCCATCAGTTGCACCATGTTGCCAAGGGTTTCGGAGCTTGGGCTCGCCGGCATCCAGCTCGCGTCTCGCTTGAGGATTACGAAGCCTGAGCAATCCCGCACAAGAGACCATTCGGGATCGGCCAGCAAGCCTTTCACTCTCTCGGCGTACGATGGAGGATCGAGGGGATAGAGGTGCCCTTCCAGGTCCAGCGCCACATACTCGGCCCGGTGGAGCTTGCGCGGAAACTCAAAGATCTCGCGGCGGTTCGAGACATGGGGGACGAGTGCGCATTGCGCGCTGAGGACAGCATCCGAGGGAATAGACCGAAGAAGCGAGTGGCCGATACGGTGACGCGGTTCCACGCGATACCTCTCGGCAGAGTATCCTCGTCCTCCTGGAGCAGGGCTATAGAACAAGAAACCCACGAGGGCCGCACCGGTCATCCAGCAGGCCGCCCAAGGCCGCAGCTTGCTGGACAGCCGGGTCAACCCCACCACTGCAGCACCATATAGCAAGGGCAGCAGGGGGGCCATGTAGTACCTGTCCAGCATGTACATCTCGGGCCTGGAGCTCGCCAGCATCAGAAGGAGAGACGGCAGTAGCAGGGCGCCGATGCCCGGGGCCAAAAGGGGCAAGAAGCCCGTGGGCCAGAGCACCCGCAGGATAGCCTTCAAACGGCTAGCCTGTGTCACTTGTTTGAGCAACGCCCAGGGCTTGCTCACCAGGGACGCAATTGCTTGAGCTGTGGTCTTGTCTCCCAAGAAGCCAAAGTAGGAGAGCTGAGGGTAGATAGCCTTCAGGTTCCCGCGATCTGGCCGGAACATGGGAATGAACACAAACAGAGCAAGGGCGAGCCAAGCCAGTCCAAGAAATGCGAGGCCCAGGCCCCACTTCCGTGGCGGCTTGACACACAGATAGGCACCGAAACTGATAGCGATGAGAGACACATCCTCTTTGAAGAGTAGGGCATAGAGCAGAGCCAGGGTCGTCAACGAATACCGCTTTGTCACCAGCCCGTACCACGCAAGGGCGATGCCCGGTACTGCCAGAGAGATGCGCCGGAATTCCGCCAGATTCGCCTTGTGCAGACTTGGCGCCAAGTAGTAGGCAGCCAAGATCATGGCAGCCTGCCACACATTGAGGTAGCGCCGCGCGTACCAGTAGATTGGCAATCCGGACAGCGCCAGGGCAAGGGTCTGCAGGACTAGCAGCAGGCGAGCATCCGGCCACATCGAGTAGAGAGGTGCAATCAAGGCAAGACCGGGAGAGAAATGCCAAGCCATGCTGTTGGGCGGCTTCAGTGTGTTGACCATGAAGCGCCCATGTGCAGTGTTCCAGATTGCCTGAACGAACTGGCCCATATCCAGCGCATAGGTGTGGAAACTGGCGTGCTGCTTGAGAGACAGGGTGCAGAAAAAGACCGTGTAGGCGAAGGGTACCACAAGCCAGGCCCACTTGTGTAAGGACGATCTCACATGCCCTCCCCGGAGAACAAGCACACGCCGTGCCCGTGCTGCTGCTTGGTCGATTCAGCAGGCGAACAGAGGATCTCCCTGAACCGGCACTCGGCGCGAGATGCTTGCATCATACACTCAAGCGAGTCATCTGTCACGCCGCTACCGACCTCCCGTGTTCCCCGAGAATTGTAGGGCCGGTCTCTTGGCATGTGCTCCCATCTGCACCCACCTACCCTGCCACACTCTTGACATAATGTCCATCTGGCCGCTATCGGTGGCCAGGGTAGGGGGCCATACAAGGGTGGTCGGCTATTCTGCGTGCAGGCCAAGCCGGCTTTGGCACCCACACGCGAAGCCGCTGGCCGTTGGCGGGAGCCGTGCCGCGATGCCACACGCCCGATCAACGGCGCGCGTCCGGCGGATATGTAGGACGCCGTGTAGCCTCAGAGAGCAAGTTGCCTATTGACAGAGACGCTCCTCTGTGGTATTATGGGTTGGTAGAGATATGATTTATGCGGAATTAACTCATATATTCGTCACCAAGCGATGAGGGAGGTTCATCGTGGACCAGCCCCCCGCTCCCCCACAGGAGCCTGGCGCCATCACCACCATCAACCAGGCCGCCGATGAGATGCTGGCCGACCTGGAGCTGAGTCCGCTGAGCAAGCGCACCTACCGGCACGGGCTGAATGCGTTGATACGCCATCTGCACATCGCCGACGAGAACTATGAGGCCGCCGAGGCCCTGACCCCCTACCCTATCGCTCGCATCGATGAGGAGACTCTCTCCACGTTCAACCGCTGGCTTCGCGAGGCCTATCCCGACCCGCGCGCGACCGCCCAAGTCGGTGCGTCTTCAGCGACCCGCACCACGCGCACCTACCTGGTGGCAGCCAGGCGGCTCATGAACTGGTTGGACCTGCGCGACATGCTGCCTCAAGGTGTGTCCTACGACCGTATGGTGCGCAGGATAGATCAGGGGCGCGGCCAGCGTCGCCAGGGCTACCGGCAGCGCAAGGTGGACCCCGATACGATACGCGTTCTGGCGCACTACATGCGCAAACCCCTACCCAAGGAGCCTGGCTCACGTCGCCTGGCCCTGCTGCGCAATCGTGCGCTGATGGCCCTCCTCTACGACACCGCGATGCGCATCAGCGAGGCGCTGGCCCTCACCCGCGAGGATGTGCTGGACGGACGCGCGCGAAAGGTGCGCCTGACGCACACCAAGAACCGCAAGCCGCGCACGGTCTTTCTATCGCAGGACACGCGGCGGCTCATTCACGATTATGTCAAGGAGCGCGAAGACAGCACCTACGCGCCGTTGTTCGCCTCCCATGGCCGGGGCAAGAAGTCGTCGGGAGCCAACAGGAGCTCGGCCATCAGCCCTGCCCATGCCTGGCTGCTGGTGAAGAAGGCCGCCAAGGCCGAGGGACTATACGACACCACCTCGCCCCACGCCCTGCGCCATCGGCGGGCGCAGGACCTCCTCGATGAGGGGATGCCCCTGGAATGGGTGGCCGCGCTGTTGGGCCACGAACGCCCCGATACGACGCGCGTGGTCTATGCCTGGGAGACGGACGAAGATCGCCTGTCCGACATGGTGGCAACCTATGGGGTCACGCCAAGCGAGGCGCAGCGGCGAAAGGAGATGGAGGGGGATCTGGAGTGACGGGCACAGGTCTACCGGGCGGGCAGTCTTGGCTGCGCATCGTCTATCACACCAGGATCGACAGTGCCCTGGCCCATGGGCGACCCCTTTTCCCTCACCCACACTCTGCCCGCTACCGATAGGCCCAATACCACGTCGTGGCCCCCGCAATGCACCGTGACCGTATCGTTAAAGTCCATGATCTCGACAAGTGTGACAGTTGCACCGGGCAGCAGACAGTGGCGCTCGAAATAGGCCATCAGATCTGGGTTCCGTTCGAGCTCCTCATGGATGCGGGCGAGCACGTATTCCGCGCCTGGCTCGGCCTCGAGCAGAGGCACCAGCCGCTCGGTGATCTCCTCGTGGCCTGGCATGGGATTGCCGTGGGGACACACGCGAGGATGCTTGACGGCATTTGCCACCCTATCCGCTATCTCGGCAGATACGCCATGCGCCATCCTGTCGGCTTCCTCGTGCACCTTGGACCAGGGCACACCCAGTATCCTGGCCAGGAGGAGCTCGGTCAGCATGTGGCGACGTATGACCGAGGTCGCGGCTTCCCTACCCGCCTCGGTGAGGCGAATGCTCTTGTCGTCCGACATGGTCACCCAGCCATCCCGGATCATGCGGTGCAGCGTCGCCGTGACCGTGGGCGGCGAGACCTCCAGCCAGTCGGCCAGCTTGCGCCCGATGACTGTCTCTCCGTCACGACTGAGCATATAGATGACGCCCAGGTAGTTTTCTACAGTCTGAGAGGGTCTTTGCACCTTTCTTGCCGTCCCCTGCTACATGGCCCCTTCGAGTCGAGGTGCGCCACCGACTCATTAGGCTGACCTAAACGCCACAGTTCGTTGATCCAACGTCTGTCACTTACTATCCTCAACCCATTATAGCACAGGATTCTGGCATCGTCAATCGCAAGCAGGAGAGCATCGAAAGACACCGGCAATTCGCGCTTCCGCTGCAACAGTTGTGCTGTTGTATAGACCTTGTGCCAGTCGTTTGCGTTTTGCAGGGGCAGGTTTGCCCGTCCTGGCCGGACCAGGGAAACCCGCCCCTACTCCCAGCCCTTTTCTCGATACCCTAGACAGTGCTTGCGCTTGTGCCGTAAGCCGTGTAGGATCAGCACTGGCCCAAGCAGGAAGGGGCAGTGGGACACGGCGTGCCATGTCCCCCCCACCGAAATGGCATTCGAGGCCCCTCAGCGGCCCGCGTTGACTTATCGATACGTTTAGCATATACTAATTCGGGAGAGTGGCAGGCCGATTGCTCGGCATGTGCCGTTTATCACACCTGGAGAGGTGAGTCGATGACAAGACCGAAAGCGATCCTGTTCTGGGCACTGGCGTCTTTGCTGCTCAGCCCACAGTTGGCCGGTTGTCAGCTACCGAGGGCCGAGCCCACCCCAGTGGCGCCGGCCGAGGCGGAAGAGATGGGCGAGGCGTTTGTGGAAGCGACGGGGAAAGTGGTGCCCGCTCGCTGGGCTAACCTCGGTTTTCGCAGTCCGGGGCTGGTGACTGAAGGGCTGGTGGAGGAAGGGCAGCAAGTCGAGGCTGGACAGGTGCTGGCCCAACTCGAGTCTTCCGAATTGGAGGCTGCCCTGGGCCAGGCTCAGGCCGCGCTAGAGATCGCACGCGCCCAACTGGCAGGCCTGGAATCTGGTGTGCGGCCCGAACAGCTTGCCAGAGCTGAGGTGGCCGCCGACATCGCCAGGGAGAACGTCGAGGCGGCTGAGCTGGCCGTTGAAATGGCCCAGGCGAATGTGGCCGCGGCCGAGTCGGCAGTAGCCATAGCCCAGGCCTCCCTGCAGGAGCTGAGAGCCGGGCCGACCGCAGATCAGTTGGAGGTGGCGCGTCAGCAGGTGGAGATGGCCAAGGCTCAGCTCTATGCCTTGCAGGGACAGCGTGATGCGCTCGGAGGTGGGCGTGATCGCCCTGGATACCAGTCGGGAGCCTATGAGGCCGCCGAGGGGCAGGTGATGGCTGCCGAGTGGACCGTGAGCATCGCCGAACTCAACCACCGCATTCTGGCGGATGGGGCGCGACCCGGACAGATCGCTGTAGCGATGGCTCAGGTCAAACAGGCGGAGGCTGCCGTGGACGTGGCCGAGGCCCAGGAGCGGACGGCTCAACAACAGGTCGCCATAGCCCGTTCGCAGGTGCGCCAGGCTCTGGCAGAGATAGACCTGCTCAAAGCCCCGGCCAGAGAGGCCGATCTGGCTGCCGCTCAGGCCCGCGTATTTCAAGCGGAGGCAGCCCTGCAAGGTGCCCAGGCCGCGCTGGCGAGGACCGTGCTCGTCGCTCCCCTGACAGGAACTGTCACTCAGGTGGATCTGCACGCGGGCGAGTATGTCATGATGGGCACGCCAGTGATCGCCCTCGGAGACCTGGCCACCCTGCGGGTGGAGACCACCGACCTGGACGAGATCGATGTGGCCCGTGTGGCCGAGGGGCGCAAGGTGACGCTGGCCCTCGATGCCTTGCCCGACGTGCAACTGCAAGGCATGGTCCAGAGCATCGCTCTCAAGTCCAGCCCCGGCGGCGGAGGCACAGCCTTCAAGGTCATCATCACCTTTGACGAGATCGACCAGCGCCTGCGCTGGGGGATGACGGCCTTTGTGGACATCCATACGGAGTAGAGACCATGAGAGAGAAGCGTTTGCTAGTCCGCACTGAGGGGCTGACCAAGATCTATGGCCGTGCGGTGAAAGTGCATGCCCTCGTGGCTGTCTGCCTCACCATCGCCGAGGGGGAGATGGTGGCAGTGATGGGGCCCTCGGGAAGCGGCAAGTCAACCCTGCTGAACATGCTTGGCGCGCTCGACCGGCCAACGTCGGGCAAGGTGTATATCGACGGACAGGACTTGGCCCAGGTCAGGAACATCGACCGCTTCCGCTCGCGTACGGTGGGCTTTGTCTTCCAGATGCACAATCTCATCCCCACCCTCACCGCCCTGGAGAACGTGGAGGTGCCCATGCGCGGGCAAGGTCTCGGCGGAGGAAAGCGGCGCCGCCGCGCGCGAGAGCTCCTTGCGCTGGTGGGCCTCTCGGGCCGCGAGAAGCATTTGCCCAGTCAACTTTCGGGTGGAGAGCGCCAGAGAGTGGCCATCGCTCGTTCGCTGGCCAACGAGCCACGACTGATTCTGGCCGACGAACCTACCGGCAACCTGGATAGTGTTGCGGGGGAGGAGCTTATCCAGCTCCTCAGGCGTCTGAACAGGGAGCGGAACACCACCATAGTGGTCGTTACCCACGACCGGGAGGTGGCCAGAGCCACGCAGCGCATCCTGCACATGAGTGACGGCAGGATCGTCGATGAACACCCGGTGGCCGACCCGCTCACC
>DATKWG010000016.1:0-11282 GCA_035529675.1 Anaerolineae bacterium | reverse complement strand
CAGGTTACCGCTACTCGCGCAACATGTATTGCCACCACCCGGTGGGCCGCCCAGCCCGCGCTTTGCCCCTCAGACAGAGATCGTCGCACAGCAACACAATCGGTCCGGCCTGCGCCCACGGCGGCCTGGTCTTGGCAGCGTTATCGCGGCGCAGTTTCAGCCGCGTGAGGACAAGATATCCTGCCGCACTGCCAGGCCTCCGGGAAGAGGCGAATGCGGTGAACTTGCTGGCCGAGAATGTCGATCGTCTCCAAACCGTTCAGGCCACAGTGACCGGCCCTCTGGCTGCAATCGCTCAGCCGATGACGATGGCGGTGTGAATCTTTAGGTCGGGCACGCGCACGTCTATCACGCCGTCCGAGTAGGTCCACTCCACCCACCGGCCGCCGGGTTCCAGGCTGACTCGATCGGGCTTGGTCGGGTATCGCAGGCGAACTCGAACATCACACGCTGCGACCACCTGCTCGAGGCAGTAGTTGTTCCTATCCACAGGCCGGTTCCCGTGGTGGTTGACCAGGTGGACGAGCAGTCGCTCCTCAGAAGGACAGAAAGCCGCCGCAGATGCCTCGGCTCAGATCGCGCGGAGCGTCGACTAGTACTTGCTCGTACAAGTCTGTGCTAGTCCGAACAAGTGCCCCGTACGGGGTACAAGTCTCGTGATGCAAGATCCGCGTTCAGTTCCAAGAAAGAACGCACCATACAGGTTTGCACCAGTATAGAGACTAAACTGGCCAAACATGGGGTGTTTGTGCAAGCAAGTACTAGCGATACTCACTGATCGTCTCCAGCACCGCTATCACGTTCTCCACGGGCGTATGGGGCACAAAGTAGTTGGACGTCCCCACAACGATCCGCCCAGCACGCTTCGCGGTCTCCAAACAGGAGATGGTCTCGGCGATGATCTGGTGCTTGCTGCCCATATGGACCGTATGAGAGCTGATGTTGCCGATCAGGGTGAGGCGAGGGAACCGCTCACGTAGCTTGTCCAGATCCATTCCGGCGCGACGGTCGATCTCGTAGTAGCCATCCACGCCCGAGCGCCCAAATAGGTCCCCGGCCACCGGCCAAAGGTTCCCGTCGCTGGCGAAAAGATGAAACGCACCATGTTCGTGGCACGCGACCGAGACACGTTTCAGCCTGGCTAGCATGAGCTCGTGAAAGATCCTTGGCGAATACATCGGCCCATCGTTGGAGGCGAAATCGCCACCACCAAAGAAGTACCGGAACCCGAACGGGCTGAGGAACTGGACATTGCGCACGGCCCTCTCGGCCTGGATGTCTAGAAGTCTTTCCACCAGGTCTGGCCGAGCCATCGTCGCCTCAAGCCAGATGGCATCGTGGGGAATCGCGATGCCCATGCCGCCCACCCTCACCACGCATTCGTCACCTCGAAGACCCTGCGCACGGATCGCGGCTGAGAAGTCTTCCTCCCTGGGTCGGTAGTCTTGGATGGCCCTCTCCTGTGCCGAGATCTCTGCCTCCAGATCGTCAAAGGTCTGCGATCTGGCCCTGGGCTTGTAGTCAAACACATTACACTGCTCGCTGCCGGGATCATAGCGCAGGACCTTCCAGTCCTCCTCAGCACCGTACTCGTAGAGAAAGGTGCATTCATCAATCCGTCTGGTGGGCTTCCTGTTGTAGCGCCAGTACTCTGGTCGAACGATGTCATGCTCGCACAAGTCGGCGATGTCCACGGCATCGCGAAACGAACGCTCCAGGTACTCCTGGTGGGCATCCTCTCCTTGCCATAGAGCCTTGGCCTCACGCCACTGCTGGATGCCCCCGCCCACGAAAGCCTTGCGCCCCAGCAGCGCCGACGCGATGTCCGAGGAGAAGCCGATATGATACACCGGCACCTTGTCAGTCTCTTGCCCTTGAAAGGCCGCCTCCACGCGTTCTCGCGCATTCATCTAATTCTTGCCTCGCCGTGCCCTCTGCACTATGCCCGCCTGAAGCGATAGGCCGGCCCATCCCCAATCAGCAAGCTCCCCCGCAGGTACACCCGACGCGGAAGTACGAGCATTCAGCCGGGCGATCTGCTCGCCGGTGTCCTCATCAACTGACGGGCCCGCTGGTGGCACCCAGATCTTGATCGCGCCGGAGGTCAAGCCTCCGATGAAGGCGCGGCTGCCCACGGAGAACAAGAGGAGCAGCGGCAGACCCACCTTCTCAACCCTTGATTCCGCTCAGCGCGACGCCCTGGATGATGTATTTCTGACCAATGGCAAAGACGATGAAGGTGGGCAGGAAGCCGAGGACCGCCCCGGACATGTCAAAACCGGCGTCGCCACCCTGCCTGACGACCGTGCCCAGGCCCACCGTCAAAGTGCGCATGTGGGCCTTGGAGGTGACGATCATCGGGTATAGGAAGTCGTTCCAGTGGCCCATGAAGCGCAAGATGGCCAGGGTGGCCATGGTCGGCTTGAGCTGGGGAAGCAGCACCCTCCAGTATGTCTGCCACAAGTTGGCGCCATCGATCGTTGCAGCGTCGTCATAGTCCCGAGGGATGCTCAAATACTGCTGGCGCATCAGAAAAGTGCCAAACATCGAGGCGAACCACGGGCCAATCAGCGCCGTGTAGGTGTTGACCAGACTAAGCCGCGAGAGCACGATGAACAAGGGCACGATGAGGGCCGTGGAGGGCATCATCAGGATGCCCAGGAAGAGCATGAACAGGAACTCCTTGCCCCAAAAGTCTCCTCTGGCGAAGGCATAGCCCGCCGCCGTGGAGGTGATGACGCCGCCGAGGGTGGCCACAGTGGCCGTGTAGATGCTGTTGAAGAGCCAGCGCTCGGCCATGGTCTTTTCGAATAGCAGCTTGAAGTTGTCCAGGGTGAACGGCTGAGGGAGCAGACGCATCGGGAATTTGATGAAGCGCAGGTTCTTAGTGAGGGAGGCGCTGAGCATGACCACGAAGGGGCCCACCGTGGTGATGGCCACGCCGGTCATCACCACGTAGGTGATGACCATGAAGGCTAGCTCTCTGATCTCCTTGAGCCTTTGCTTCCTCGTGCGTCGGTATCTTTTCATTGTTCCTACAGTGGTGCCGATGGAATGGATTTGTGTCACGGGCCCCCCTAGTATACGTCCTCGCCGAAGCGCAGGAACCTGCCCTGCAGGTAGGCTATGGCCAAGATGATCGCGAACAGCAGTATCGAGAGGGCCGAGGCATAGCCCAGTTTGCCGAAGATGAAGGCCGTCCGATAGATGTGGTAGGCTACGGTCAGCGTGGCGTTCACCGGCCCGCCCCCCGTCATCATATAGATCGAGGCGAAGACCTGCAGCGAGCCAAGGGTCGCAGTGACCAGGATAAAGGCGGCGGTCGGCCTGAGCAACGGGATGGTGACGTAGCGGTGCAGCTTAAAGCCCGAGGCGCCATCCACCAGGGCGGCGTCGTACAGCTCCGAGGGAATCCCCTGCAGGCCCGCCAGCCAGATCACCATCTGGTAGCCAAACCCCCCCCACACGGCGAGGCCCACCAGGCTGGGCAGGGCTAGCGAGGTGCTGACGAGGAACTTGAGCGGAGGAATCCCGACCAGACCGAGCAGATAGTTCAGCGGGCCGTCGGGCCGCGGCGAGAGAAAGCGCCAGAAGATCATGGCCAAGACGGCTATCGAGGTCACGTTGGGCAGAAAGTAGAGTCCGCGGAAGAACTTCATCCCGAACAGGCGCCGGTTGACGAAAATGGCCACCACCAGTGAGACGATAGAGATCAGGGGCACTTGCATGAGGGCGTAATAAAAGGTGTTGGCGATGGATATGCGTAGAAGCTCGTCCGTGAACAGCTCTTGAAAGTTGCCGAGGCCCACCCACTCACTGGGCGTGAGCATGTCCCAGTCGGTGAAGCTGGTGGTAATCATCGAGATCCAGGGGACCAGGTTAAAGATAACAAAGACGACTAGGTTGATGACCAGAAAGGGATACCACCGGATGGATCGTTTGAAGAGAGCCCAGCGCGATGCGCGATGCGCGGTGATCTGCGCCGTGGCTTGCGCTCCGAAACCCTGTGTCATGGACAGCTCCTTCCCGCCGGCAGCCCGTACACACCCACTGCTCGGGGGCGCACTTCCCACGTCGCCGTTATCGCTTTCGCGCGAGTAGGTTGGGATGACTGGACGGCGACATCGAGCATTGACCCAGCAAGGGATAGATGAGCACCATTCAGCTACCGGGTCGACCTCAAGAGGCGCGATCGCCCCGGTAGCCGTGGTACGGCACTCGAGCGGGCTCATGGCCCGGCGAACGAACGGCTAGCCGCCGTAGACTTCCTTGAGCTTGGCGTTCAGGTCCTTGTCGATGGCCTGCAGGGCCTCCTCAACGGTCTCCTTGCCCAAGACCGCGGCCTGGAAGTGCGGCGCGCAGATCACCTTGCTCTCCTGCCACAGGGTCTGAGAGTCCTGGTTGGTGAACTGATACTGGGCGTTCTGGGCTGCCCAGGCCTTGGAGCAATCCGCGGCTTTCCAGTACTTCTGGGACAGCGTTCCCAGTGGCGAGGTTCCCTGCAGCGTGCAGAAGAGGCCAATGTTCTCGGGCCGGATGGTGAACTTGCCAAAGGCCAGCGCCGCCTCCTTCTGCTTGCTGAGCTTGGTGATGCACAAGCCGTCCCCCGAGTTGTTGCCCGAGGTCAGCGGATCCGACTTGCTCCTCTGCCGCGGCGAGGCCATGAGGAAGCTAAAGCCCGGAGGGTTGGCCGCGTGCTGAGCGCACTCACCGGCAATCTGGGTGTGCATAGTCGCTTGCATGTTCTGTAGCCAGTAGTTGGGCAGGACATTAGCCGCCTCCGGCGTGCTCACCGCGCCCTCCAAAGGACAGTACTCGTTCTCGAACTCGGTCACGTAGCGCGTAAGTAGATCGATGGCCGGCTGCTCGGTCATCAAGGACTTGGTCTTGTCCGCCGAATAGGTTGTGCCCCCCGCCTGGTGGATGCAGCGGATCCACTGGGGCCAGCTGTAGGTGTCGACCGTCTCCGCGTAGTAGCCCTTGGCCTTGGCCTTCCCGCCCAACGTCAGCAGGTCATCCCAGGTGACGATGGGATCCTGCTCCACATCGTAGCCCAGCTCCTGCATCATCTCCACGTTGTAGGCGTAGCCCATAATCTGCTGAGTGGTCATGAGGAGGTACAGTTTCCCCTCGTAGCTGCCTGAGGCGATCTCAGACTCGGAATAGTCTACCAGATCCTCGGGCATGACCATATCGGTCAAGTCGACAATGATGTCTTTCTGCACGTAGGTAGGGGTGGTATCATTGGTGCCCCGCCACATGTCCGGCGGCTCGCCGGCAGCGCACGCGGCGTACAACTTCTCGCGGCGCCCGCCCCAGGGCTGGATGTCCATGTTCACCTTGATCTTGGGATACATCTCGTTGAACTTGATGATGAGAGGCTCCCAGACGATCACGGCGTCGTTCTCTGTCTCGGGGTAGGCCCATACTTCCAGCTCGGCCTCCATCTGGGGCGCCGGTGTGGTGGTCACCACCTTTTCCACCACCTTGGTGACCTCTTTGGGCTTGCCCTCGACGATGACTGTCTCCTTGACCACCTCCTTGATCACTTGAGTGACAACCTTCTCGACTACGACCGTCTCTTTGACGATCTTTTCCACGGCCTGGGGCTGGCAGGCAGCCAGAAACGCTACCATGCTGCCCAGTCCGCCCACGCGCAGCAGCTCTCGACGGGTCATTCGCTTGGTCATCTCTCTCTCCTCTTCAAGACTTGACTGGGTCGTCGATACCTGTGGTCACCCCTTGAGTAGCTACAATTGCGCCACCTCCCTTTCTTGCCAAAGGACACGCGCTGCCGGCTCATGTTCATTGTACCAGGTTACCGCTACACGCGCAACATGTATTGCCACAACCCGGTGGGCCGCCCAGCCCGCGCTTTGCCCCTGTAGTATCGGATCAGGCGATGGGTGAACCTGTCCCAGGGCACCACTTCCTTCACCTTGTACCCCAAACGGGGCACTTGCGCAGGAAGTCGCCCCCAGGGACTACCCGGTCATAGAGATAGTCGCTGTAGAAGGAAGTCTTGCCCGTGGACTGGAACCGTTCCCTGCTCATGCTTGCCTTTCCCCTCTCGAATGTGATGTCCAGACCAAGTCTACCCACCGGTGCCCAAAAGGCAAGCTCCCCAGGACTTTTTCGATACTCTTCCGCAAGCGAGATTTTGCGAGTAATAGGCCCTGTGGTATACTCTCCATTCGACCTCGTTCATGGGAGGTGATGCCCCATGGTAAGAGTCCACACCAGGTAGCCCCGATTGCGCATTTGCAGTTCTGCGCAAGCTTCCACCCTTTCCGTTTTCGCCGTGTGCAGGCACGCCCCGCTCTGTATAGGGGTATATGTGCGTCCTATTGCTGGGCAAAGGACAGTGAGACATGACCACCTTGCGTCGATTTCTTGGCTATCTTCGGCCCTATCCTGGCCTCCTGGTCCTGGTTGGCCTGACCATGATCGGTGGCATCTGCACCGAGTTGTTCTTGCCGCGGCTGCTGGGCATGGTGATCGACCGTGGGCTTGCGGCCAAGTCAATGAGCACCGTTCTGCGCTATACCGCTTTCCTCGGGCTGACGGCCATGGTGCGTGCGGGCCTGCACTATCTTCAAGGGTACTCTCGCGAACGCGCGGGCCAGGAGGTCATCCGGAGCCTGCGCCATCAACTCTACTCGCGGCTGCAGCGCCTTTCGTTCGCATACTATACCATGAACCCCACGGGCGATCTGATGTCGCGCCTCACCAGCGACATCCATTCGATCCTTGATTTCGTCGGCTTTGGGATGGCCGAGATGGTGGGGTGCGGGCTGGTGTTTCTGGGGACCGTCACCATGATGCTCCTGACCGACTGGCGGCTTGGGCTGGTAGTCATCAGCCCTGTTCCGGTGCTGATGTTCTTTGCGTTTCGCTTCAGCAGCACCGTTGGTCCGGCGTGGAAGAGGATTCGCGAACAGATGGGCAAGATGACCACGACCTTGCAGGAGGCCGTGAGCGGGGTGCGGGTGGTCAAGTCCTTCACCAGCGAGCATCGAGAGATGGAAAAGTTCGGAGTAAGAAACCAGGACACTCTCAAGGCGCATCTCGCCCGGGCGGCCATCGAGGCACGCACCTTCCCCCTCTTGCACTTTATCGCGGGTCTCTGCTTCATGCTGCTATACGCATACGGAGGGCGCAGGATCATCTCTGGGGAGATGACCATAGGGACCCTCTTCTCCTTCAACTGGTATCTGTGGGGGCTCATCTGGCCCGTGCGCTTCCTGGGCTTTCTGATCAGCCTGGCACGGAGGGCAATGGCTGCCGGGCCACGGGCATTCGCCATTCTCGACTCTGCCTCAGAGATCGTCGAGGCAGAAGGCGCGCGCCAGATGCCCAGGATCGAAGGTCACATCCGCTTCGAAGACGTCGAGTTCGCTTTCGAGGATGAGCGTGAAACGCCGGTGCTCAAAGGGCTGAGCCTGGAGGTGCTGCCGGGCCAGGTCGTAGCCTTGCTGGGGAGCACGGGATCGGGCAAGTCGTCGGTTATCAACCTGATCCCGCGTTTCTATGACCCTCAGGCAGGACGGATTACCATAGATGGGATCGATATCCGAGAAGTGACTCTGGCCAGCCTGCGCCAGCAGATCGGCACCGTGCCCCAGGAGACGTTCCTGTTCTCAGATACCGTGCGCAACAACGTCGCTTTGGGGCGGCCCGATGCTCCGTCAGACGAGATTGTGGCCACGGCCAGGGCCGCACAAGCCGACGAGTTCATCAGCAAGCTCCCCGACGCATACGAGTCACGCGTCGGAGAACGGGGAATCGGCCTATCGGGTGGCGAGAGGCAGCGGGTGGCCATCGCCCGGGCGCTCTTGACCGACCCACGTATCTTGATCCTGGACGAAGCTACATCGAGCGTCGATGCTGAAACCGAGCACGCCTTGCAGTTGGCCCTGGAGAAGCTCATGCAGGGACGCACCAGCATCGTCATCGCCCAGAGACTATCGACCGTGCAGAATGCTGACAAAGTGGTGGTGCTCAAAGACGGGGTGGTGGTTGAAGAGGGTACACACCAAGAGCTGCTGCAGCGCGAGGGAGAGTATACCCAGATCTACAACCTGCAGTTGAGGCCTCAAGAGACTGGGGCATGAAACGCGCGTCCCTGGTGAGGATTCCACGGGAAGCACCGCCTTGATCGGCCACCACTAGATGAGAAAGCACCCAGATCAGCCGTGGCCAACCGGCAGTGACGAATCCGGGCCAACGGCTACGGCCTTGGCGGCAAGAGATCATATGCTTGAGGCCCACAAGAGGATAGACAATGGCCAGCCAGTACGAAGAGATCGAAGAAGTAGCCAAGCGACCATTCAACTATGCTCACTTCAGGCGGATGCTCCGCTATTCGCGGCCGTATCGGCGCCGACTTGGCGTCGTGGTTGCGGTCATGATTCTGAGCAGCGTGCTACGCCTGACCGAACCCTATCTGCTGCGCACGGCCATCGACGTAGGCATCGCCGGGCGCGACCTTGAGGTTTTGAACCGGGTGTCGCTGCTGTGGCTCGTCTTTCAGCTCATTGGCAGCGCATCCGACTGGGTGCGCCTGCAGGTCCTCAATCGGACGGGCCAACATATCCTCTTCGACATGCGTCAAGAGCTGTTCGACCATCTTCAGCGTCTCTCCTTGCGCTTCTACGACGGCCGCCCGGTGGGGAGGATCATGTCGCGCGTGACCAACGACGTCGAGGCCATAAACGACTTGATAAACTCTGGGCTGGTGACTATTGTTTCCCAAAGCTTTAGCCTGATTGGCATAGTGGCCATAATGTTCGCGGTCAACGCGCGGCTGGCCCTGATGGGTTTCGTGGTGCTACCGGGCATGGTGTGGATCGTGGCTAGCCTGAGGCCGGCCATGGAGACCGCCTGGCGCAACGTGCGCAAGGCCAACTCCAACATCAATGCCAACCTCAACGAGTCGATCACCGGCATCCGTGTCACCCAGGCCTTCTGCCGGGAGAAGCTGAACCTGGCCAAGTTCGATGAGCTGAATGAAGCTTACTACGACACGTTCATGGGAGCCGTCAAGATCGAGATCCTGATATGGCCGATGGTCGATGTATTTGGCATGCTGGGCACGGGGCTGGTCCTCTGGCTGGGCGCGTCGATGGTGATCAGGGGGGAGCTGACCATCGGCTACATCATGGCCTTCATAGACTACCTGTGGCGGTTCTGGGAGCCGATCAGCGCCATCAGTCGCGTATACAGCCGGGTGCTGAGCGCCATGGCCTCGGCAGAGCGCATCTTTGAGTACCTGGATACCGAGCCGGAGATCAAGGAGCGAAGCGATGCCATGCCCCTGGCCCCCCTTCGTGGCGAGGTGCGCTTTGAGAAGGTCAGCTTTGGCTACGACGAAGACGACGAGTACGTCCTCCACGACGTAAGCTTCCAGGTGGAGCCCGGGCAGACAGTCGCCCTGGTGGGACCCACTGGGGCGGGGAAAACCAGCATCATCAATCTGTTGATGCGTTTCTACGACCCCCAGAAGGGGCGCATTCTGGTCGATGGGCACGACTTGCGCGACGTCCAGCTGGCGAGCCTGCGGTCTCAGATGGCCTTGGTGCTGCAGGACACGTTCCTCTTCTCCGGGTCTGTTGCAGAGAACATCAGCTACGGGCGCGCAGGTGCCACTATGGAAGAGATCGTGCGCGTGGCCGAAGCCGTACAGGTGGGTAGGTTTGTCGAGCGTTTTGAGGACGGATATGACCACCAGGTGAAGGAGCGGGGCACCCGTCTATCGGTGGGCCAGCGACAGCTCATCTCCTTTGCGCGAGCCCTCCTGGCAGAGCCCAAAATACTTATCCTGGACGAGGCCACCTCGAGCGTGGACACCCAGACGGAGCGCATGATCCAGCAGGCCATGCACACCTTGTTGAGGGGGCGCACGGCCTTCATCATCGCGCATCGCCTGAGCACCATACAGAGGGCAGACCGCATCTTTGTTATCGAGGATGGCCGCATCGTCGAGCAGGGCACTCATATGGGACTGCTGGCTGCGCAAGGCCGCTATGCGCACCTCTATAGACGGCAGTTCGCCAGTTGGCAGCCGAAGCAGGCGATAACACAAGACGTGGAGCCATAACTGCGAAAGGGGCGCACGGCGATGCGCCTCTGTGTCTTGTCGAGTCGGCTACTGGCTCGGGTCGCCGTTGGCGGAGGCGGGATCCTCGGGGGCAGCGTCTCCTCGCGCGCGGGCACGGGGGTCGGCTTGACCGGCGGATCGTTCAGGTAGCGCTCCACGTCCACGCCCACGTGGAAGGGCAGCAGATAGACTCGGCCGTCGCCCACCAGTTGGCCGTAGTAGCCAGAGCGTGCGGCGTTCGCAGCGCCCAGATTGAGCCTGTAGACCACGTCGTCCTTCATCTCGATCTCAACCTGCATGGCGGGGGGATCCAACTCATAGTCGGCCAGTTGGGCCACCGTCGCGGTCAGCACCCTCTGGGGACGCAGGTTCACCAATGATGCCGCAAGGCTGACCGACTTGCTCTGGTCGGCCTCCTCTTCGGTGGGCACAGTGACGTACCACAGCCCATCATCCTCGTAGGACAGCTCTGTTCGCTGCTCCGTGCTCGCCCGCGTGAGACGCAGAGCCTTCACATCCGCAGGCTCGTGGGCCAGAATCTGAGGGAGCGGCGTGGGCACCCCGCTCGAGGCATCGTCTTCGGGAGGCAGCTCCCGCTTACTCTCCACCAGCAACACATACGAGACCAGCGCAGCCAGGACAGCTAACATAATCAAGGTGTTGCGGAACCTCATCTACCTACCCACCTGCCAAAGGAGCATGGCCACTCGCCGAAGGCCGTCGTTTCTGATTGAATGGTAGCACAGGTCGGAGAGATCGTCTATTCTATCCATGCCACAGCCGGGCGATCTGGCCTCTTTGGGACACAAGTCGGCTGTGGCTTTCAGCAGAAGCAAGCCCAGCTCTCAGTTCGCAGTCATGCTCATAGCCACTTCTTCCTGCGAAAGTAGAGGAGCATCAAAGCCGCCACGACGAACATGACCACCCAGACCAGGAGATAGCCCCAACGCCACTCAAGCTCTGGCATGTGTTTGAAGTTCATCCCATACACGCCGGTGATGAAAGTGAGGGGGATGAATAGCGTCGCTATGATGGTCAGGACTTTCATGATCTCGTTCATTCGGTTGCTGACGCTTGAAAGATACATCTCCAACATCCCGGAAAGCATGTCTCGGAACGTCTCCACTGTGTCCATGACCTGGAAGGCGTGATCGTAGACATCTCTGAAGTACACCTCGGTGGA
>DATKWG010000015.1:0-5704 GCA_035529675.1 Anaerolineae bacterium | reverse complement strand
GCGCGAAAGAGTTGCACCTCAGCCTGCTCATAGAAGGGATTGCGATCAGGGTCAAAGTGCTTGAAACGCTCGCCAATGAGCGGCGGCACCCAATGGGGATAAGAACGGTAGAGCTTGAAGGGAAACATGATGAACGACTTGAGTTCTCGCGGATTGGTCACTGGCTCGATGCGCACGTCGGTGGCGGTCATGATACCTCCTTGGAAAAGCTAGACACGGACACAAGTCAAAACACCCTTGCTGCACCGTTGGATACGCTGGGCAGCCCAGCAGTGGCGAAATGGCGCCCTCCGGTGCGGCGGCGATGCTTGCAGACGAGTCGCACAGAGAGGCTCCGCCACGCAGTTGGCCGCGAGCGCGGGGCCGTGCGCGCCTACCCTGCGACTTGACAGCACCGAGACGGGGCAGATAATCACCAGCGGGCTACTTTCGCCACGTGGAGGGGATTGTGGAGATAACATTCCTGGGAGCCGCCCGCAATGTGACCGGCTCAATGCATCTTCTTACCATCAATGGCAGCAACATCCTCTTGGAGTGTGGCCTGTTTCAAGGGCGCAGAAAGGAGTCCTTCGAGCGCAACCGCAACTTGCCCTTCGAGGCCGCCGCCGTCGATGTGATGGTTCTCTCGCACGCCCACATCGATCACAGTGGCAACATCCCCAACCTGGCGCTATCTGGCTTCCGTGGCAATATCCACGCCACCTTTGCCACCCGGGACCTCTGCAGCATCATGCTGCGCGACTCGGGCCATATCATGGAATCGGACGCATACTACCTCAACAAAAGACGAAAAGGACGCGCCCTGCCACTCATACAGCCCATCTACACCGTCGCCGACGCCACCCGCAGCCTGAAGTACTTTGTGAGCATGAGCTATGACCGGCACACCTGGATCGCTCCAGGAGTCAAGCTCACCTTCTACGATGCCGGCCACATACTCGGCTCAGCTCTTTGCGTGCTCGATGTCTCTGAGAAAGGACGCCAGTACCGTCTCCTCTTTACCGGCGACTTGGGGCGCATGGGGCTTCCCATCTTGCGGGATCCCCAGCTGGTGCCCAACGTCGACTACCTTATCAGCGAGAGCACCTATGGCGCGCGCCTCCATGGCACTCCCGAAGAAGCCGAGGCCGAGTTGGAGCGGGTGGTCAACGAGACCTTTGCTCGCGGCGGCAAGATCATCATCCCTGCCTTTTCGGTTGGCCGGACGCAGGAGATCGTCTATGCGCTTCATCGCCTCCGCCTGGCCAACAGGATACCTGTCTTGCCCATCTTTGTGGACTCACCCTTGTCGGCCAACGCAACCGAGGTCTTTCGCATCCATCCCGAGTACTATGATACTGAGACCTATGACTTTATGCTCGAACACCGCGATCCCTTCGGCTTCCACCAGATGCACTATATTCGCCGCGTCGAGGATAGCAAAGCCCTGAACACCCGCCACGAGCCGATGGTGATCATCACCGCGTCGGGCATGTGCGAGGCGGGTCGAATCCTCCACCATCTGAAGAACAACATAGAGGATAGCCGAAACACGCTGCTATTCGTTGGGTTTCAAGCCGAACACACTCTGGGGAGGCGCATCCTGGATGGCCACGACCGCGTGTCCATCTTTGGAGAAAAGTACACGGTGCGGGCTCAGGTGGAGAGCATCGACGGGTATAGCGCCCACGCAGACCGGAGCGAACTCATCGGCTACGTGCGGCAGCTGAGCCCGCGCAGCATCAGGAAAGCGTTCCTGGTGCACGGCGACGAGGAGAACGCCTTTGCGCTGGCCGAAGGCCTGAGAGAGCTTGGTATGCGCGACCTAAAGGTACCAGAGCCGGGCGAGAAGGTGACCATCTGACCCGCGCACTGCCTCACCGACAGCCGCGGATCGAGCAAGAATCGCCGCGCGGTCAATCCCCATCAAGATCCCCCCAGACCTTTGTCTCGCACCGCGAAGGGTGGGTGTCCTTCTGCCAGCCACCGCCGCAAGGTGCGAAGAGCGTCCTCGGCCCGCCCCCGGACCTCCGGGGACGGCTGCAGTCCCTCGAACTCGTCTTCGTCCAGGAGGGTTTGCTCGCCATCAGGCAGCACCAAAAGGTCCAGCGCCAGGTCGGACCAGCGAATCTCGTCATCGGTTATCTCGAGCGGCCTGGTCACGTTGCAGTACCATCCCTTGAGATCGCCGGAAGAGTCGTGTATCTCAAAGATGTTGAACCACTCCGTCAGGTAGTAGTGCTCAAGAAAGATGTCACCCCGCTCCAGGCAGAACGGACCCAGATCGAACGATTCCGGGCTGGTCCAGGGGCAGCGCGCCACGATCATCACATCGTCGCGGAAGACCACCTGGCCCCCGTAGCTAATCACTCGGTTTCCGTGGTGATCGAGCTTGGTAATGGTCACCTTCGGTGATTCCATTGGCCCACGGTCCTCTCGAAAACAGGTGTCGCTGAAGCCAGGCCAAGCATCTTTGGACAGAGCCCGGGCGTTTTCCTCAGGGCAAGCTCGCCCGAGGGCACGTTGGCGACCAAGCCACAATCATGATCCATCACCTGTTTGCGCCAGATGGCGCCTGGGAGTGTGAACCACCAGCAGACTACCCTGTCTCACAGCGATCCGTGCCTCTGGTCGGGTCAACACGTTGCTGATGCCACGGGCCGCGCCAATGTGAAGCGTTTCGTCGTGCAAGGGGTACTCCAGTCCCTCGGTGATGATGCCTTCCGCGTCGCCCCCCAAAGGGATCAGAGAGACAAGATCGCCCACCTCGCCAGGTATCCCGCCCTCGCGGCGCACGACGAAGAGATACGAGCAGCCGTCAAAGATCAAGGTCTCGATGCCCCCCAACTGAGGCATGAGCAGAAGCAAGACATTGGCCAGAGTGTGGTCGATCCTGCCGCCAAGAGCGCCAAGGACGGTGATGCGCGTGGCTCCTGCAGCAGCGGCCTCCAGCAGGGCCAGCTCGGTGTCGGTCTCGTCTTTGCGCGGCGAATGGTTCAGCAGGCGACAGCCGCGATCCTTCATGGCCTGGAGCACGCCCGAGCTGACCGAGTCCATATCCCCCACGAGTAGATCGGGCAGCCTATCCTGCGATGCCAGCCAGTTTGCGCCGCCATCGGCTGCCACCACCAGATCAGCTCCATCAACGAGTCGCATCAACCTCGCAGGATGCCGGAACTCACCATTGGCGACTACTACGACCTCGAGTTTCGTCTTGGGTTTGGTCATTCGTCTTGGGAAACTCCTCCTGCAACGGCGGGCGCCACACTACAAAAGCCCCAGGCAGCGGATAAGCCGCCCACTGCCAGGCCCTGGCATTGGCCTTGCCGCCACATCATACGTCTGGGGACCAGTCGGGTCAAACAGGCCGAGCTGGAAGCGCTGCCCAAGAATCACGATGACGCCTCGAGACTGCAACAGGCGGCTGTCCCCGGCGACAAGAGCGCCCATCTTGGCGGACCGCTATGGTATGGGAGCGGTTCTCGCCAACCAGCCACTTCCACCCCCTGTCCACATATGCTATAATGGCGCTGCCATCGAACCAGAGAGGTGCTCTTACCACATGAAATGGAACGGCGGTCGGGTCTTTTGGCTCGTTGTTGTGGGTCTGTTGGCAGCATATGCCATCTTTCAACTCGGTTTCGCGCGTCTTGTGGCCATATCGCTTTCGCTCTTGCTTGCCATCACGGTTCACGAGTGTGCACACGCGTGGGTGGCCGACAAACTGGGCGACCCCACCGCGCGCTACCTGGGCCGGGTGTCGTTGAACCCCCTTGTGCATCTTGATCCCTTGGGCACCATGATGATGGTCATGACTGCGGCGACAGGCATGGGCATAGGCTGGGGAAAGCCCGTTCCCGTGTCACCCCATCGCCTTCGCTTCGGCCGGCGGTTGGGCAACGGCATCGTCGCCCTGTCGGGGCCGATGGCGAATCTGCTCCTTGCCACAGTGGTGGGGCTTATCTGGCGCTTCGTGCGCCCTCTTCCCTTGTGGCCTACCGAGATCTTTGCCGGGGTGACAATGACCAACATCGTGATCGCGATGTTCAACCTCTTGCCTCTGCCGCCCCTTGATGGCCACAGCGTGCTGCTCGCCCTCTTGAGCCTGAGCCAGGCCAGGTGGGCCTGGCAAGCCTCTCAATTGATGATGCGTTTGGCCCAACAAGGAGGACCCTTGATCCTTATCCTGGTGATCCTCGTGGCCCAGTTTCTGGGCATCAACCTGATAGGATCGCTCATAGGGCCACCCACCCGCTTTCTCTACCGGGCCATTGTTGGTCAGTGAGGCCGGAATGCGCCCGAATCGCTGTCGAGTTGAGGGTTGCGGCCAGACCAGGATGAGGTGGGGCTACCGGTTCAGGCAATTGCTTATGCGCAGGAAGGCGGACGACGCGGCAGTTGCCCGCGAGACCGCGCAAAGGGCTTTGCCCAGAGCAGCTTACAGACTCTTTGAAGAGATGTCTGCAGGCGACCAGATCCATGCCCTCTGCGTGTTTCGGGCAGTGGGCATGGCAAGAACACCCCCTGCAGATCTGGCGCAGGCCGCGCTCCTGCACGATGTGGGCAAGGCCGCAGGGCGCCTGACAATACCATACCGTGCGATGATCGTGCTCCTGGAATGGGTCGGCGGTGGCCTGTTGAAGCGTCTGTCCCTGGCAGAGCCCACCTCTTGGCGATATCCTTTCCACATACACCTGAATCATGCTGAACTGGGAGCGTTGCGCTGTGGGGAGGCGGGGTGCTCACCCCTGGCGGTGGCCTTGGTCCGCTACCACGAGCTGCCATTGAAGGACGCACCCCATGATCGGGGGTTGAGAGAGAGTCTGATAGCACTGAAAAAAGCCGACGAGAGTTGCTAAGCAAGCAACACGAGAGGGAAAAGCATGGATATCACAATCGTCGGGCTGGGAGTGGTGGGCACATCCATCGGCTTGGCTCTGAAGGCGGCGACTTCTGACATTCCAGTGATGGGGCACGATCCAGACTCCCAGCAGGTTGCCCGGGCAAAGAGACTCGGGGCCATTGACAAGAATCACTGGAATCTCATCTCCGCTTGCGAAAAGGCAGACATCATCCTACTCGACCTGCCCCTGGACACCGTTGAGAAGACTCTGGTGGCCCTTCGGCATGAACTGAGACAGGGCACGGTCATCATCGACACCTGTCCGGTCAAGCGACCGGTAATGGAATGGGCAGCACGCATCTTGCCGGAAACCGTACAGTTCGTCGGAGGGCACGTCGTGCTACGTCGCTCTTCTGTGGGCATGACAGAGCCATCTGCCGAGCTTCTGAAGGATGCAGTGTTCTACCTGGTCGTGCCGGAAAGGACCGACGCGCGGTCCCTGGATGTGGCCTCGAACCTGGCCTTGACGGTTGGGGCCACGCCCCACTATGTCGATGCGCTCGAACACGATGGCCTGGTGGCCGCAGGCTGTCACTTGCCTCTCATGGCCGCGCTGGGCATTGTCAACACAGTGGGGGAGAGCCCCGGTTGGCGCAATCGTACCAGGCTGGTGGGAGAGGGCCTATCCGCGATCGGTACGGTCGTGGTTAACACGCCCCCTGCGACCGCCGAGGGAGTATTGGCCAATGCCGACAACATCCTGCACTGGTTGGACGCCTTAACCCTCGAGCTCACCAGGCTGCGCCGGCTCCTCTGCGAAGGCGATCACGGCAAGCTCGACGCCCTTCTGACAGAGGCCCGGGAGATCTGTGTGGCATGGTT
>DATKWG010000014.1:0-3201 GCA_035529675.1 Anaerolineae bacterium | reverse complement strand
GGTGCGGAGCAGATAGCTGAGGGTCAGGCCCGTGTCAATCACGTCCTCCACAAAGAGGACATGCCGTCCGGTGATGGTGTTGTCCAGGTCCTTGGTGATACGTACCGTGCCCGAACCCGCCCTCATCGAGTAGTGCGAGATGGCCATAAAGTCCAAGGTCATCGGTATGGTGATATGGCGGAGCAGATCAGCCATAAAGATGACCACCCCGTTCAGGACGCCCACCAAGAGAGGGTTCCTGCCAGCATAGTCGCGGGATATCTCGGCCCCCATCTCTGCCATACGACTTTGGATTGCCTCTTCGATCAGGATGACCTTCTCGATATCGTCAGCGATGTTCCTGCTGGGCTCATCCATTGTCTTTGTCTAGGGCTTCCTTTCCCACCAGATCCTGACGATGACTCTCGAGTCCAAAGCGCTCGAGAAATCGGACGAAATCCTGGCGATCCCACAGACTAACGTTGACCTCTGGGTATAGCTCCCTCAGGCGGCGCACTTTGCGATGTTTGTCACGCATGAGTCTCGGGCGCAAGGTGGTCAGCTCCACATATAGCTCCTGCTCAACCAGATAAAAGTCAGGACAGAACCCCTCAAGCACGTTGCCCTTCTCGTCCCAGCGCAGGGGAAAGGTGGTGGGCTCATACCGCCACTCGATACCGTAGTAGTCGAGGACGTGGGCAAACTCTTCTTCGCTGGGGTGAGACCACACAATGTCCTCACGGGCCACCGTGGCGTTCTGCAGGGGAGGCGGTCGGACTTTGTCCTCAGTCACGGTTCAAGCCATTCCGTCTTGGTCTGCGCGCAGGGTGCGGCCTTGGGACAGGTCTCGCCTGGCTCACCTTGCCGTGCCATCATCCTCATCGCCCCTCAACTCGCAGTTTATCACGCTCTCGCGAATCCCGCAATCGGCTTCTGAGGACTTGCCCCTCACACCCCATAGTGGCAGCGCGCTCATCTGTCAAGAAGCGGATCGTGCCGAAACCTGGCCTGGACCGACTTTGGGAACCGGTCGCTGTTCGATGCCCAGACCGCCGCCTCTCGATGGCCTGCAAGAGACTTTGCCTCCGGGCCTTGCTATGGTATCATATCGGCAGCGACCGAGAGTCTGCCACAGGTTACGTCGGAACCTCAGCCATTTGTGGAGGTTTCCTTGGGAGAGCCGAGGCATCGCGCTTGCCGGCTCGCAGTCGGCTGCCGATGGCGTGGCGTTTGGGCGGAGAGGAGGTGAAGCAAGGGACGAGCAGACCAGCGCGAGCGCGCGTGACGACGGGAAGGACAGCGCCTGGGCTGCTGCACGTATTGGTACCGAGATCTCGTGCAGCAGTTGACGAGGGGGAGGTTCCCCACCGCGAGATGGGGCTAACCCGAACAGTGACCTTGGCAGCGACCGGTCACGGGCCGGGGAACATCGAAAGATCGGCGGATGCCTCCAGGAGTGGCCACGCTCCTCATCCTTCCCTCCTTGGATAGAGAGCCACCCCACAAAGCCGGCGGGACACCGCCGGGATAGAACGGGCGGCAGTGGCAAGGGCTATAGCGCACTGGCCATGCTCCATCGCCAGGGCGACGGAACGTGGCCGTACCCCATGAAGGAGGGATCCTCATGTGCGGCATTGTGGCATACGTCGGCCCGCGAGATGCTGCTCAGATCGTCCTGGAAGGTCTTTCGCGGCTGGAATACAGAGGCTACGACTCGGCTGGTCTGGCCGTCGCCGGCCCAAGTGGCATCGAGCGACGCCGGAGTGTGGGCAAGCTGCTCAACCTGGCCGCTGTGCTCAAAGAGCAACCCCTCTCCGGTCACCTGGGTATGGGACACACCCGCTGGGCGACTCACGGCAGGGTAACTGAAGCCAATGCTCACCCCCATGTCGATGCCGATGGCATCATCGTGGTCATTCACAACGGCATCGTCGAGAACTACTCCGAGCTGAAACGGCACCTCCTGTCTCAAGGTGTAACCTTTGCCTCGCAGACAGACACCGAGGTCATCGCGCACCTCGTCGCCAGGCACTATCGCCGTGGGCAGGAGGAGTTGGCCGTGGCCGTGCGGCGCGCCCTGCAAGAACTGGAGGGGGCCAGCGCGGTCGTGGTCATGAGCGCCCTCGAGCCCGACCGCCTCGTGGCAGCACGCCTGGGAAACGCTGGCGGGGTGGTGATTGGCCTGGGCCAGGGCGAGATGTTCGTCGCCTCCGACATGCCCGCCATTCTCGACCACACCCAGCGCATGATCTTTTTGGAAGACCGTGAGCTGGCCGTTGTAGCAGCCGACGGAGCCAGGATCATGACCATCGACGGAGAGCCCGTGGAAAAAGCTCCCACGACCGTCCCCTGGAACCCGGTGTTGGCCGCCAAAGGCGGCTACAAGCACTTTATGCTCAAAGAGATCTACGAGCAGCCCCGTTCTCTGACTGACGTCATGAGGGGGCGAGTTGATTTGGACCGCGAGGTGGTGCTCCTTCCAGACCTCGTGGGGCTCGACCCGGTGCTGCCCCATCTGCGCCGCCTTCACGCCGTGGCCTGTGGCACAGCCTGGCACGCCTGCCTCCTGGCCAAGTTCCTGATAGAGGACCTGGCTCGGCTGCCGGTGGAGGCGGACTATGGCTCCGAGTTTCGCTATCGCGATCCTCTCCTGGAGCCCGGCAGCGTGGTGTTAGTGATCACGCAGTCGGGCGAGACGGTAGACACCCTTGCGGCGATGGAGGAGGCCCGTGCAAAGGGCATGCAGTCCATCGCCTTGGTGAATGTCGTGGGGAGTCAGGCCGCCCGCCTTGCCGACGGCGTGATCTATCTCAACGCAGGGCCCGAGATCGGCGTGGCCTCCACCAAGGCCTTCACCTCGCAGGTTGTGGCAGCTTATCTGCTGGCCATATACCTGGGACAGAAGCGGGGCACGCTCGACGCCGAAACGACACATCGACTCTTGCAGGACCTGGTCCGGCTGCCCAACCTGGCTGGCCAGGTGCTGGCCAATGGCACCCACTATGAGCAGATCGCCCGGCGCTACATGCACTGCCGCAACTTCCTCTACCTGGGGCGGGGCATCAACTACCCCATCGCCCTGGAAGGGGCGCTCAAGCTCAAAGAGGTATCCTACATCCACGCCGAGGGGTATCCCGCGGGCGAGATGAAGCATGGCCCCATCGCCCTGATCGACGAGAACCTGCCCGTGCTCACCATCTGCCCCAGAGACAACGTGCGGTC
>DATKWG010000013.1:0-8146 GCA_035529675.1 Anaerolineae bacterium | reverse complement strand
AGATGTCAGGGAACGCCTGAAGCATTTCGACCCGTCGGTTCGCGGCCGCGCTCTCGACGAGCTGATCGCCACCTGGCAGGCGGGAAGGGTGCGTTGCGAGCCCCGCCGAGACGTGGCGAACCTGCATTGTCACACTTTCTTCTCCTACAACGGGTACGGCCACTCGCCCACATCCCTGGTCTGGCTGGCCAAGGAGATGGGCTGGCATGCGATAGCCACGGTGGACTTCGACGTGCTGGACGGGGTAGAAGAGTGCCTGGCTGGGTGCGATCGCGTGGGGGTGCGTGGCGCTGCGGGGTTGGAGACACGGGTCTACCTGCCCGAGTTCGCCGGCAAAGAGATAAACTCGCCCAGTGAGCCGGGCGTCTGCTACCATATCGGCATAGGCTTCGCGAGCGGCAGGGCAGCTCCCTCGGCGGCGCCAATCCTGCGGGAGATGCAGCGTCGGGCCGCCCAGCGAAACCGAGACATGATCGCTCGCCTGAATGCTTACCTGGACCCCGTGGCGATCGAGTATGACCGCGACGTGCTGCCATTGACGCCGGCGGGAAACGCAACCGAACGCCACATCCTGGTGGCGTATGACCTGGCCGCACGTGCCCTCTTTCCCCAGCGCAAGGCTCTGATCGACTATTGGGCTAGGAAACTGGGAGTGACACCTGCCGACGTGGACCGCTTTATCGGTGAGCTGCCATTCCCGCACGATATGATCCGCGCCAAGTTGATGAAGCGGGGCGGGGTGGGGTACGTTCAGCCAGGGCCCCAGACCTTTCCTCCCTTCGACGACGTGAATCGCGCCATCATCGCCTGTGGGGCCATCCCATTGTATGCCTGGCTCGACGGCACGAGCGAAGGGGAGACTCGCATCGGCGAACTGCTGGCCCTGCTCGTCGGCAAGGGAGTGGCGGGCATCAACATCGTTCCCGATCGCAACTGGAACGTGCCAGACCCTGAGGTACAGGCGGTCAAGGTGCGCGAGCTGCACCATGTGGTTGAACTGGCGCGGTCCCTGGATCTCCCGGTGATCGTAGGCACGGAGATGAACAAGCCCGGGCAGCGACTCGTAGATGATTTCGACGCCGAGCCCCTGCGACCGCTGCGCGATGACTTTGTGCGGGGCGCTGATTTCGTCTACGGGCACACCATCATGCAACGCGCCCTGCGACTGGGCTACCAGAGCCAGTGGGCCCGGACTCACCTGCCGTCCCGGCGCGAGCGCAATGCCTTCTACGTCGGTGTGGGAAGCGCGGTCGCGCCTGGCCCAGAGACCCCAGCCCGAGTCGCCCAACTCGACGTATCCAGAGGTCCCGATGCAATCCTCGCGGGGCTGGCATCGCTCCAAAGCAAAGCATAACCTGGCTCCGGGCCGCGTGTCGCGCAATCGTCAACTCTTGCCCCTCGGGGCGAATGGTTTCTGTTTCCCAGCTTTTGACGGATTCGCCCAGCGCTCGGTTGGATATCGGCTCGTGGACTGACCATTTAGGAGGACACCCTTGGTGGGAGAGCCAGTCGCCATGACGGAGGTCGCGCGGGACTTGGTGGGGGCTGAGCTTCTTGATTGCACTCCTGCCAGGCGCGACTGGATCTCCCAGAAGCCGTATAGCATATGTGTGACCCACGGCTCACCAGGAGTGCTGGAGGTGGCAATGCCAGATCTGCTGGAGGTGTTCAGGCAAAAGGCTGAGGACTTGATTGCTGCCATTGACCGCAAGGGGGGCGTTCGTGGAACTATCCAGTCGCTGCGGCGGCAGATGGTTGAGGCCGATCGGCGACGAGCCATCGGCAAGGTCAAAGCGGAACTCAAACGGCTCGATAGTCAGATAACCGAGATGACCACCGCGGTGGGAGTGCAGGCAGTGGGATTGCACGAGGCAGGCGCACTCGCCTCTCCAGAGCTTCAGCCCTTGTGTGAGCACATCTTGCGGCTAAGGGCAACTCTCGCCCAGCAGGAAGCGGAGCTGGCCAAGCTCACACCTACTCCCTCAGAAAGTGCCCCGCTCAGCGCGAGAACCTGCGCCGCGTGTGGCCAGCCCCTTCCCGGTGAGAGCACCTTCTGCCCCAACTGCGGGGCACGCATTCAGGCCGCCGAAGAGACAGTTGTGTGCGGTCACTGTGGCGCTCAACTGCGCGCTCAAGCCCGATTCTGCAGGAGATGCGGACGGCCGATACCCGCTGCAACGGCAGGGCCATAGCCAATCCTGACCTGTCGCTCGTCGGGCCTGTCGGTTTGGGTGAAGAGTCAGGATTCGTCCAGGGACTTCTTTTGCCGGTCACATCACAATCGAGCATCATGCACGTTCGTAGGGTGAGCAAAGTGGCTGGATTGCGGCGACAAGGGCCCCGATAAACGGTCCCCGGCCCTGGCGGCAGGCCACGACTCGTGGTGACTGAGGGTCTGATGAGCTTGCTGGGAATAGATGTGGGCATCACTAGATGTGTGGCGACGGCCTTCTCGTTGGAAGGCGCACCGCTCGCCCAGTCTCGTCAAGCGTACGACATCGTTGCGGGCCCCGGCGGGATGCTCGAGCTAGACAGCCGCAGCGTGTGGAACGCCGTGTCCAGGGCCATCCACGAGGTAGTCTCCCGCACCAAGCAAGATCCCATCCGCGCACTGAGCGTGTCCTCGACCGGAGAGACCATGGCCCCCCTCTCTGCCGAGGGCCGCATTCTGGGCAACTGTATAGTGGGCCCCGACGACCGAATCGCACACTATGCGCAAGATGTAAAACGGTCACTGGGCGATCAGCGACTCTTTGACATCACCGGGAACGTGGCCGTCGGCCCATATTCTCTCGCTAGCCTCTGCTGGCTTCGCGAGAACGAGCCACGGCTCTTTGCCAGTGCCTGGCGTTTTCTCCCGTTGGGTCCTTTGGTCTGCCATCTGCTGGGCGGCACGGCAACGTGCGACTACTCGCTGGCAAGCCGCACACTCCTCTTTGATCTGGGCAGGAAGGATTGGTCGCGCGAGCTGCTGCAAGCCTGCAATCTTTCAAGGCAGAAGCTTCCGGGGCTGGCTCCCGCCGGTACACCAGTGGGGACGGTGTCGCCCACCAGAGCTCAGCAACTGGGCCTCCACCCCAGGGTCCGTCTGGTCTTGGGTGGCCACGACCAGTGTTGTAGGGCTCTCGGTTCGGGAGTTACTCGCAATGGAATGGCGGTGTTCGGCCTTGCCAGCCAGGTGTCCGTGACCCCAGCCTTCCATGCTATCCCCTTGACGTCGTTGATGCTCAGCCGTGGCTTGACTATGGAACATCACCTGGTTCCAGGACTACTCGTGGGCTTCTTCTATGACCGGTCTGGTGGTAGCATTCTGAGATGGTTTGCCGAAACCCTCGCGCCCTTGGAGAGACGTCAGGCACACAAGCGGGGTGTCAGCGTCTACGATGTCCTGCTCGCCGAGATGCCCGAGCAGCCGACCAGGCTGATGGTGCTGCCCCACTTTGCCCCAACCGGCCCGCCCCACTTTGATGCAAGAGCATCTGGGGCGATCTTGGGGCTGGACACCGGCACCACTCGCGGAGAGATAGTCAAGGCGTTTCTTGAGGGCGTGACCTATCACTGCGCCGAGGGCCAGATGCTCTTTGAGGAGGCAGGCATTCGCATCCAAGTCTATCGGGCCATGGGCGGCGGGTCCCGCTCGAACTCCTGGCTCCAACTTGGAGCAGACATCCTGGGCGTGCCTGTGGAGCGCACCCAGGTTGTCGATCCAGCGACGTTGGGCGCAGCCATGCTGGCCGGAGTCGGCTGCGGCGTGTATGCCGGCTTTGAGGAAGCAGTAGAGGCGGCCGTGCACGTTGAGAGGGCCTTTCTGCCCGATCCCCAACGTCAGGCTGCTTTCCAGGTCAAGATGGAGCGGTATGCCGAGCTCTACCCCCTCCTGCGTGACTACTTGCATCGCCTGCACGACACGTAGCCCGGGCCTCGCGCCGTGGGGAGGACGGGGGCTTCAGAGATACGGCTGCAGGAGCTCCAGGATTCTGATGAGGGGCGCGACATCTTCTTCATCGAACTGGTCAACGTCGGCCGAGTCCACGTCGAACACGGCCATCACCTTGTCTCCCTTGATGACCGGAAGGGCGATCTCGCTCTTGGCGCGGGCATCGCAGGCAATGTGGCCCGGAAATCGCTCGACGTCGGGCACCACCACAGGCCGCCCAGTGAGGGCGCAATGCAGGCAGACGCCTCGGTCGCGCAGCACCTGACAGGCCACCGGTCCCTGATAGGGCCCCACATGCAGTTTCCGATCATCGGCCACAAAGTAGAAGCCGGTCCAGAAGTGATGCGGCATCTTGGCCTGCAACACGGCGCAAATGGTGGCCATGGCCGCGACCAGGTTCGGCGACCTGCCCTCTATCAGCTCCTGCAGTTGTTCATAGGCGCGTTGATAACGCCCAGGTCTTCTCTTGTCGATCACCGCTTCATCCCTTGCGCGATCCTTCCCCCTGTGCCACGCCCAGCCACAAGGCTCTGACACATGCCAGCGTGCGAGGGCTGGCCATCTTTGGGCGGGCCTCATCTTACTCCCGAACGCCTCGGATAGCTATAGCGCCAATTCTTGACACGCCCTGCGACCAGCCTAGAATTGGCCCCCAGAAGGCTGAGCCCGGTACCCCGGGGGAGGGACAGGCAGTGAGGAGATCACGAGGGCGTATCGACGTTCGACCAAAGCGACTGGTGAACAGGATCAGACAGGCACTGGTTCTCGATCCGAGCTGGCGTTTCGCGCGAGACGTTACCAGGCTGATCTGGGACCACCGAGCATACAGCCTCGCCATCCTGGCCGTCACTGTGGTTCAAGAGTTGGCGGCGCTGTGGCCGGTCAGCCTTCTGGGTCAGCTTGTTGACCGCCTGCAGAGCGGCGACGTGGGAAACACCGTGTGGTTGCTCCTGGGAGCCAGTCTTCTCTATCCTGCCGTGGTGCGTGGAAACGTCATCCTGCGGCACAAGATGCTCTACGAGACAGACTTTGAGAAGAGAGTGGAGTTGACCCTCAGAGTCTCGGCCAGGGGCGACAGCACAGACATCGAGGCAGCCAGTGCGGCGCACACCAGGGTACTCAACGCAGTGGGCGGTATAGTCAGCGCTACCTACCATCTATTGGGCGATTTCACTCCGGTCATCGTCAAGGTGGTCGTGGTCTCGGGCAGTCTGCTTGCCTACAACCGGCTCATCGGCTTGGCCTACCTGGCTAGCCTGGGCATACCTGCACTGTTGACCGTCCTTTTCAACAGCAAACTCCGGGTTCTTCGCGATGCCCAGTATTCGGTGATGAGCGAGGCATCCGGGGCGGGCGTGAGAGTCATCAGCGAGAAGGGACAGGCGACCACGCAGCAGAGGTTCAAGGACGTTATGAGAGAAAGGAAAGCCGTCCTTGTCGCCCTGGTGCGCAAGAGCCAGCTCTTCCTCTGTGGCAGGGAGGTGACCCTGGTGGGTAGCCAGTTCCTGGTGGTTTTTCTCGCCTTGTCTATGAGGAGCAAGATCGGTCTGACCCCTGGGGATTTCACCAAGATCGTCGGCTATACCGGGCAGGTGGCTGCCGCGTTCATAGGTGCGGCTTCGGTCGTCGACGCCATCATAAGCCACATGCGCGCCTATCACGTGTATGCCAGGGTTCACGGAATCTAGTACTACAACCGCATATCATCGGGAGTGTCATTTTGAGTGGCCAGAGGGAGCGAAGGATCTCGAGGTTTGCTGCCAGTTCGCCACCGCGGAAAGAGATTCTTCGCCTTCGCTGCGCCACGGCTCACCTATGACAAACCCGTTTTTCGATGCTCTCCTCCCCCAGGTTTGACCTTTGCCGCCCTGGGGACTATAATCCTGGAGGATTTCGGTCACGTAGATGGCGGGGGGACGATCGTGCCTCTCTACGAATATCACTGCCCACACTGCGACATAAAGTTCGACCTGCTCCGCTCCTTCTCCCAGGCCGACGCGCCTGCCGCCTGTCCCGAGTGCCAGGGCGAGGACACCAAACGCGCCATATCCCTTTTCGCCAGCTTCTCCCGGAGCAGCGACGGCTTGACGAGATCGATCGCTGGCAGCAATGGCTGTGCTGGGTGCTCCGCGAGTCGATGCGCCCAGTGCAAGCGCTGAGGTTTGCAGCAATCAGGTGATGACCCCATAGGCCGCCTCCCGTCTCGTAGGGGCGCATCGCCGCAGATCCCGGCCCAGCCGGGGCCATGCGCCCCTACGCCCAAAGATATCTTCACACCCTCGCTTCTCCGAGCGCTTCTCCTCCCCGCCCAGCAATGCTATAATCGCTCCATGGGACAACCAGAACTCACACCCAGCTTTGAGCTGCTCTTGCGCGACCCCGCCTCGGAAGCGCGGGTCGGGGTCATGCACACCCCTCATGGCGATGTGCCCACGCCAGTCTTCTGCCCAGTGGGCACTCAAGCGACCGTAAAGACCCTTTCTCCCAGAGAGCTGGTGGAACTGGGAGTACCCATGGTTCTGGCCAACACGTACCACCTTTACCTGCGCCCGGGGGCCGACCTGATCGCGCGCATGGGCGGGCTGCATCGGTTCATGGGTTGGGAGCGCGCCATCCTGACTGATAGCGGCGGCTTCCAGGTCTTTAGCCTGAGGGACTTGCGCGAGGTGGACGACGAGGGCGTCACCTTTCGTTCGCATCTCGACGGTTCTCAACACCGGTTCACGCCCGAGCTGGTCATGGAGGTCCAGGAACGGCTCGGCTCCGACGTGGCCATGGTCTTGGACCAGTGCATCGAGCCTTTCGACTACGATCGCAGCGCTGCGGCGGCGCGGCGCACACACCTGTGGGCAGAGCGCTGTCTGGGTGCACGTACGCGCTCCGATCAGGCGTTGTTCGGTATCGTCCAGGGAGGGATCCACGAGGACCTGCGCATCGAGAGCGCCCGGGTGCTGACCAGCATGGGCTTTGACGGCTACGCCATCGGAGGACTCAGCGTCGGCGAATCCAAGCAAGACACGCACCGCATCCTGGATTGCGTGGTTCCCATCCTGCCCGCCGACAAGCCGCGCTATTTGATGGGAGTTGGCACACCGGATGACCTTCTGGAGGGTGTAGCTCGAGGTATTGACATCTTTGATTCTGTGCTGCCCACACGGCTCGCGCGCAACGGTGCGCTGTTCACCTTCGGGGGACGGTTGAACTTGCGAAACGCCATCAACAAAGACGACCCTGGGCCCATCCAGGATGGTTGCGCCTGTTACACCTGCCAGAGTTTTTCAAGGGCCTACCTGCGCCACCTTTTGGTGAGCAACGAGATACTTGGCTTGAGCCTGAATACCATCCATAATCTGCATTTCCTGCTCGAACTGATGCGCAACATCCGACTGTCAGTGCTGGCGGGGGAATTCCCGGCCTTCAAGCGGACCTTTCTGAGGCGATACTCTGGTCAGCATGCAGACGCGTCCTGGGCACACCGCCCTGAAGGACGGGCCAAGAGCCTGGGCGGAAGGGCAGGAGGGTGAAAAGGGCGGGTGTCAGCCCTGACACTGGGATCGAGTTCATGAGGAGCTGACGTGTCTGTCGTTCAGGCTATCATCATCGGATTGGTGCAGGGAGCTACCGAGTTTCTTCCCGTTAGCAGCTCTGCTCATCTGGTTCTGCTTCCATGGTGGCTTTGCTGGGACGATCCCGGCCTGACCTACGATACCGTGGTGCATCTTTGCAGCCTAGTCGCGCTGGTCTTTTACTTCCGGCGGCAAATTACGCAGCTATTGTCTGGCTGGTGGCACAGCCTGCGCACGCGCAGTTTTGCCACGGATCAAGCCCACCTATGCTGGCTAGTCTTCGCTAGCGCGATACCTGGCGCATTGATAGGCTACTTTGGGGAAGGCTTGTTCAGGTGTCTTTTCGAGTCGCCGCGCGCTGTCTCGCTCCTGCTGCTCGGCACGGGAGCCCTGCTGCTGGCGGGCGAGCACGTGGGCCACAAAACCGGATCCCTCCGAGGGATGCACGTAGGCCACGCGCTCTTGATTGGGCTTGCCCAGGGCTGCGCCATCGCACCGGGAATCTCTCGCTCGGGTGCAACCATTGCTGCTGGCCTGATGTTGGGCCTGAGGCGGGATGAGGCGGCACGCTTCTCCTTTTTCATGTCCATTCCGATCATCGCAGGGGCAGCCGGAGTTCAGGTACTCAAGAATGCCTTCGCCG
>DATKWG010000012.1:0-2749 GCA_035529675.1 Anaerolineae bacterium | reverse complement strand
GGTCCACATCGTGGACTGGCTGACGAAGAAGCAGCTGCCGAAGGTCGCAGAGATCATGCGCCCCATCATGTTCGGGGGCAAGGCGTTCTGCGGCTATTACGGGTGGGGCTCTGCCGTGAAGCAAGGGCAGACCCTGCTAATGGAGACGGACCTGCTGGCCGAGATCGGCCTGCTCAGAGAGGCAGAGCGGGGGATCATGGCTGGCAGGATGCTCTTGGGCCAAGGCACGTTTGGCGGGCTCAAGGGCACCCTTCGGATCCGCGTCGTCGAGAGCGGCACGATGGTTGGTGACTATCCCATTGCTGATGGCCACAGCTTGATCAAGCGGTCACTGGCGGAACTGGGACGCAAGAACGAGAATGTCATCGACCTGGAGAACCGACGGGCGAACCAGTCCTATGCCTTCTGGCAGAGGATCCCCTGGTCGCCCGAGCTGGAAGCAGAGCTCTGGCCGGTCATCGACGACACACTGAGGTCTGCAGCTCAGGATGGCCTGTGGGACTTCTCCAATGGCCCCAGCTGGGACGAGAAGAAGTTCTTGCTGGATGGCCTGGACGAGAGCACCACAGACTTGATGGGGAGGCACCCCTACATTGCGCAGGCGTGGAGCGACGCCCGCGCAGACTACCTGACACGTGTGGCTACCAGCGTCTTCATCGAGACGCTGATCCGCGTGGCGGTGCCCACCACAGCTTCAACGGTGGCGCTGCAGGGCCGTTGGGCTGTACACAGGTGGCCCAATGACAGCAATGGCAGCACCCAGGCTGTAGAGGCAGATGCGGACCAGAACGAGATCGACCGCGTCGCCAGAATGGAGGTCATCCAGTACACCATTGCGTCCCATAGGCTGATGGCCAAGGGGTGCTTTGGCGTGGTGGAGGACGAGCTGCTGGAGGGAGTGGATGTCGTGCTCTCGCTCGATGACATCAAGATGCGGGTAGAGGCGCTTGATGGCCTCGCGCACGGAGATGTGATTGAGCTGGATACGGTGGTCACGTTCAATCAGTGGTTCGGTGCCGGCAGCGCAGTGGGCGTCAACCCGGAGTGGGTCAAGGATCTCCAAGGCGCTGATTTCGATGGCGACCTGGAGTTCCTGATGAGCCTGGCCAAGTATCCCGTCCTGTTCGATGCAATCCGGGGCAGGGTGCCGGGCCAGACACCCAAGCTGGAGAAGAGCCACTCTCCGCTGGAGATGCGTCCCAAGATGATTACCAACAGCATGAGGAACCTCGTTGGGTTCGCATCCAACGTGGCCTCTACCACGTTTGCTGTTGCTGATCGGGTCTTCCTCGCCAAGCAGATGGGTCTGCGTGACGAGGCGCACCTCAACGAAGTGCTGAACTGGTTCATCAAGGTTGGGACCGATGGGTTCAAGACCATGGTGGACCTGTTCAAGGTAGAGCGCTCGCTCTCCCGCTTCCAGGGGCAGCTCATCAAGCTCCTGGGCAAGGGCGCTCCGTGGTGTCGGTGGCCCAACGACTGGGCCTTCGCGCGTGACGTGCCCGACTGGCTGCCCGATACGGTAGGTGAGTACCGCCGCCTGCCGGACGAGAAGAAGGACAACAACATCCCCAAGTCCTTCGATGGCACTGTCGGGCAGATCCTGCGGCTGACACTGCCCAGCCTGCGAGCGGCTATGCCGGAGTGTGGGCCGGTGCAGATCAACACGCTCAGTACATACCGACACTGGGCACGTCCCGTGCCGGAGCACCTGGCTGACTCCATCCACCAGCTGCAGCTTGAGTTCAACGCGCGTGTCCACCGAGTGGTCTTCGAGTGGCCTGAGGATGTACAGGCCTTCAAGGAGTGGTGGCACAATGCGGTGGCACAGTGGATGGCAGAGATGGATGCCAGTGCCGAGGCGGCCTGCAACGCGCTGTGGAGAGAGGCACACAGCTCTCGCAGTGGCGAGGCAACGGCTGCGTCCGTGTTCATGGTCTTCCCCGAGCAGTGCAAGGAGATCATTCTGCACAAGCCGGGATACGAGAAGGCCAAGAGTGAGTGCCTCGTTGTTGGGCTAGACTATGCCTTCAACGAGTCGCCCATGCACCTGGTCGCAGAGGTGGAAATCTGCGAGTTCGAGCAGATCCGACAGAATAAGCGCCTGATTCGGCGAGTTCTGGTCGGAAATGCGCCGGGCCAGAAGGACCCGAACGCACCATATCCGAAGGGCATGCTGGGTATGGTGGAGGTGACGAGCGTTCAGCCCGAGTTGGGCGTCTATCTGGCCGAGTTCGTGCGTACGGGCCACGGCAAGGCGTGGCACTGCAAGCTGAGCTAACTGAATAGGGGCACAACGATGTGCCCCAGGCCCTGATTGCGCCACCGCCAAGTGGTAGGGCTGGGTAATGCTAACGGCGCAACGGTTCCTCTCGGGGAATTGTTCGGGCAGCGGGGTGTATTTAGGCCGCTATCGCGGTGAAGATCGATTAATCAACCCTGATTCTTGGACACTGGAGGTGTGAGATGTCCTTGTATGCACAGGCGACGGGTGTTGCGCCATCGGCGGCAGCTCGGCAAGCCGTGGTGACCACGACAGTGGATGCTAGCCGGTTCGAGGAGCTGGCGGCGCTGGTGGAAGCTGCGATGCCGAGTGCCCTGCTCAACCTCGACGCGATGGCCAAGGGTGGCATCGTGCCCGGCACGGAGAGCGACAAGGTCGTGCCCTTCGCGGTCAAGCAGGTCCAGCCCACCAAGGCCAGCGTGACCTTCTACTACAACGGTCGCGTGGTCTGGGCTGGCATCGCGC
>DATKWG010000011.1:0-5487 GCA_035529675.1 Anaerolineae bacterium | reverse complement strand
AGTACCAGACCGGTCCCTGTGATCAACAACCGTCTGGCGCGTGTTTCCCGTTCGCGTCGAGAAACTCGCTTTCGAGGGCGTTCTCTTCGTCGGCGGTTCAAGGGTTTCCTAGGCATCTCCGCGCACCCGCAACGCCGGTCGCCTTTGCAAAAGACCGAGGGGATAGGACAAGATGTCCCACCCCCCTGGATCACGGCTCGTGCCCATCAACAGAACGAAGCCTGTGTTCTTCTCGCTGTGTATCGCGGCTCCCACAATCAGCGTATCAGCCGTACAGACGGACATGCTCGGAGGTGTAAGGCAGCAGCGCCAGGTGACGGGCTCGCTTGATCGCCCGTGCCAGCATCCGCTGGTGCCTGGCACACGTGGAGGTTCTGCGACTCGATCTGATGAGCCCACGATCGTTCAGATACTGACGTAGCAGGGATACGTCTTTGTAGTCGATCGCCTTCATCTTCTCGACGCAGAAGTAGCATCGCCTCCGCTGCCGGCCACCACGGCTAGGGCGATCGGGCCGGCGCGACGGACCCGCGCGACGGCTCCCTCTCTCTTGTCTTTCGGTGGTCCTTTGACCAGTCGAAGACCTCTCCGCGCTCTCTGTATCTCGGTCTACGTTTTCGCTCTCGGCCAATGTAGCCTCCTCATCGATCACCAGTCATCCTGTCTCTTCGAGCCTGACCAGCATATGGCGAAGGACATCCTCGGATAGTCTCAGGCTACGCTCGAGCTCGCCGATGGCAGTGCGTTCCAAGCTCGCGTGCATCAACACATAGTGTCCCTCTGTCCGCTTCCTGATGGCATAGGCCAGTTTGCGCCGGCCCATATTCTCCACCTTCTGCACCTCTCCACCATTGTCCACCATGACCTGCTGCACGCGATCCACCAGGGCGTTCAGGGGTTCTTCCTCTAGCTCCGGTTGAACGATGAAGATCAGCTCGTACGTCCGCAAAGTCTGTCTCCTTTCTCTGGGTTTGCCCCCAACGACCGGTCGTCCAGAGACGTTCGGACAACCCGCTTGGGAGCAGAAAGGTTGCGAAGGATCGGCGTGGGCAACACTTCACTCGAAGAGTCGGCGCTTGAGAATGGCAGCCGAACTCGTGGACGTTGCCGCAACGCACATCAAAGCATATTATAGCAGCCAATCGAGGGCAGGGCAAATGCAGGAGGGCGGCGGGGCCGAAAAACTCATGCCAGCCGCCCGTAGTTGTCACCCTGAGCGCAAGTGCCCCGAACTTCAGGGGTACAAGTGCCCCAGAAGTACGGGGTACAAGCGAAGGGTCTCAACTGCAGAAAACAGAGATTCTTCCCTTCGGCTGCCAATGAAGTTGCCAAGTGGTGCCCAAGCGCTCTTGGCTGTCTGAACGAGTCCATCATACCCACGAACGACGTCGCGTCCAAGTTTCTCGGTCACATGAATGGCGCGTCCAGCGCCATGGAGTTACTCAGAATGACAATCGGTGTCTTTCGGCGCTCTCGGAGGGCGAGACTGTTGCAGAACTCGGACAACGCGCGTTTGCCGCCGCAACAGCGCTGCTGTGATATAGGCCGTATTCCAGTTATTTGCTTTTTGTAGGGGCGGGGTGACCCCGCCCCTACACCACCAGCCCTTTTTGCAGCAGCCTTCGGAGGGCTGCGCTTGACACCCTCGAGGTCTTGCGCTACAATGTTGCTGCAATCGATTGCAAGTACCTACGGTAGCGATTACTGGGTGCCAGACTGGCCAGGTGGGGTGCAATGCCAGCCTCGCCGTCTGAGGCCACGGCCTAGGCCGATCATCCTCGCATCACGGAAGGAGGCCAAAGTCGATCAACCAATTGTTTGCTCAACCTGCATGGACCAGGGCAGGCGCAATCCCTGGTCCATTCGAGGGAGTAGTCGATCATCCGTGGAAGGGAGACACGGACTATGCACATTCCTGATGGCTTTATCAGCATAGGAACCGCCGTGGCGACGTATGCGGGCTCAGCCGGAGCTCTGGCCTACAGCGTCAGGCGCACCAACAGAGAGCTGCGCGAGCGTCAAGTGCCGCTCATGGGCGTCATGGCCGCGTTTGTCTTTGCAGCGCAGATGATGAACTTCAAGGTGGTCGGTGGCACCTCGGGCCACTTGCTTGGCGGCGCACTCGTGGCCATCCTGTTGGGGCCGTGGGCGGGCACCTTGGTAATAACCGCCGTGCTGGTGATCCAGGCACTGATCTTTCAAGATGGTGGCCTTGTTGCCCTGGGTGCCAACGTCTTGAACATGGCCGTGGTAGGTGTTTGGAGTGGGTACGGTATCTATGCACTGCTGAAGCGTGCGATTCCTGGCCGGAGAGGGATGCTAATCGGTGGGTTCATATCTGCCTGGGCTTCCGTGGTCATTGCTTCGCTGGTGGCCTCGGTCGAGCTCGCCGTCTCTGGTACGTCGCCGCTGCAGGTGGTTCTGCCGGCGATGGGGTTGGTGCATCTCTTGATCGGGATCGGAGAGGGCTTGATAACCACGGGGGTGCTGACCTTTCTGGCCGCCACACGCAGGGATCTCCTGGAACTGCGGATTCTTGGAGTTGGAGGTGGGCAATGAAGGGGCGCTGGTGGCTGGTAGGTTTGGCGATTGCTCTGGTAGTGGCTCTTCTGTCACCGCTGGCCTCGTCCCACCCCGATGGCCTGGAGCGCGTCGCGGAAGACAAAGGATTCATTGACCGGGCTCAAGATCCTTGGTATGAGATCGTTCCCGACTATCTCTTCCCGGGCGTGGGTGACGACGCCGTCGCCACCATTTTGGCCGGGATCGTGGGAACGCTGACCATGTTCGGCCTGATGTTCGGGCTGGGAAAGATCTTTGTCAAGGGCCGTTCCTCGATTTGAGCTTTGCTGCCGATTCGACGTATCTCGCACCCGACTGCGCGGTCGGTGCGAGATACGTTCACTGTTTTGATGCCTGCGAGATAGCCCGTGAACCTGGCTCTTCTGGATCCCTATCGCAAGAGTGACAGCTCCATCCACAAGCTTGACTCTCGGATCAAGTTATGCTTTGTGCTGGCCTTCATTGTGGCCGTGAACATGACCCCCATCCAAGCCTGGCCCGCACATTTGGTCTACCTCCTTGGGCTGATGGGCATTGGATTGATGGCCCGCGTAGGGATGGTCCCGTTCTTGGCCCGTTCCATGGTCGCTCTGCCCTTTGTGCTGATGGCGGCTCTGGGCGTACCTTGGGTACACGAAGGGACTCGTTTGATGACCGTGCGAGTCGCGTCCTGGCGAGTTGTCATCACAGATGCGGGTCTCCTGCGGTTCGCCAGTGTGCTGGCAAGGTCTTGGCTCTCGGTGCTGGCTGCAGTGACCCTGATCCTCACTACTCGCTTTGTGAACGTGGTAAAGGCCATGCGGAGCCTCGGCGTTCCGCCAGTCCTCACCTCAACCATCCTCTTGGCCCATCGCTACATACATCTGCTGGTCGATGAAGCGCTACGTATGATGCGTGCCCGAGAGGCGCGCAGTGCAGAGCCGCAGGAGGGCGCCAGAGGAAAGTCATTTCTGTGGCGGGCCCGGGTCACGGGGGGCATGATCGGTGCGCTCTTTCTGCGCACCTATGACCGCAGCGAGCGCATATACTACGCCATGCTGGCCCGGGGCTTTTGCGGGGAGATTCGCACCTTGCAGGACTCCCCGCTTTCCAGGGCCGAGCTGACCATTGGCGGCTTGGCCGTTGCGGCTCTGGCAGCCATAGTAACGCTGGCCAACGTCTATTGGTAGGGAGCAAATGAGCACTTTGGATGTCGTTGAACTGCACGGGGTATCATTCTGTTACCCAGACGGTCGGCGGGCGCTGACTGACGTGACTCTGAACGTCGCCGCTGGCGAGAAGGTGGGGCTCGTCGGGCCCAATGGTGCTGGCAAGTCAACCTTGCTGCTACATCTCAACGGCATCCTGCGCAGTCAGGGAGTGGTGCGGATTGCTGGGCACGAGGTCACCAGGCGCAATCTGCGCATCGTTCGCAGCATGGTGGGCCTTGTCTTCCAGGACCCAAACGACCAGCTCTTCAGTCCCACCGTGCGTGACGACGTGGCCTTTGGCCCACTGCATATGGGACTGCCCGGAGCCGAGGTGCTGGAGCGCGTGGACTGGGCTCTCGAACAAGTGAACATGAGCGAACATGGGGATCGGGTGCCCCACCATCTGAGCCTGGGCGAGAAAAAGAGGGTGGCTATCGCTACCGTCCTGTCCATGAAACCTCCCATTTTGGCCCTTGATGAGCCTTCAAGTGGCCTGGACCCCGGGGTCCGTCGGACGGTGTTGGACTTGCTCAGAGGCCTGCCCCAAACGATGATCATCGCCTCACACGATCTTGGCTTCGTGCAGGAGCTATGCAACAGGTTTGTGGTGCTCGACAAAGGACACATCGTGGATAACGGCTCACCGGAGAAGCTGCTGGCCTGGGTGTGAAGCGCAGAGCTCTCTTCGTGCAAGCCCGCTGAGTGACCTCCAAGCGTGGATGATGCCCTGTGCGGACTGCAGGCAGCGAATGGACGCATTCTCCCCCCCGACAGATCCCTAGTTTCCAGCGCTCCCAGCCAGTATGGTTGATGCCTCTAGCGTGTGCCCTCCAGAAGGGAGTCCTCTCCCTTCCTCCAATAGGTCGCGTCCGGGTTGCCGGGAATCGTGCTGCCATCCGCTCGCTGGGTCCTGGCCGCGCGCGAGTTCCTTGGCCACAGGTGGACGCCCGGCCTCTTGGCTGCTCTTGCCCAAACCGACACAAGACTTGCCAGGCGCGCTCGCCGAGGGTATAGTGGTTGACGAGTGATCGGCAGGACTGCCGGCTTGTCCTCTGCCCCAGTTCGCAATTGAGACCATCGGTCGGGGACGAGACCTTCGCACTTGCAGCCAGGCTGGAGGTTGGGAGGCCACCGCTGGACATGACCTTGGCAGATGTCAGGCAACGTCTGAAGCATTTCGACCCGTCGGTTCGCGGCCGCGCTCTCGACGAGCTGATCGCCACCTGGCAGGCGGGAAGGGTGCGTTGCGAGCCCCGCCGAGCCGTGGCGAACCTGCATTGTCACACTTTCTTTTCCTACAACGGGTACGGCCACTCGCCCACATCCCTGGTCTGGCTGGCCAAGGAGATGGGCTGGCATGCGATAGCCACAGTGGACTTCGACGTGCTGGACGGGGTAGAAGAGTGCCTGGCTGGGTGCGATCGCGTCGGGGTGCGTGGCGCTGCGGGGTTGGAGACACGGGTCTACCTGCCCGAGTTCGCCTGCAGAGAGATAAACTCGCCCAGTGAGCCGGGCGTCTGCTACCATATCGGCATAGGCTTCGCGAGCGGCAGGGCAGCTCCCTCGGCGGCGCCAATCCTGCGGGAGATGCAGCGTCGGGCCGCCCAACGAAACCGAGACATGATCGCTCGCCTGAATGCTTACCTGGACCCCGTGGCGATCGAGTATGACCGCGACGTGCTGCCATTGACGCCGGCGGGAAACGCAACCGAACGCCACATCCTGGTGGCGTATG
>DATKWG010000010.1:0-10915 GCA_035529675.1 Anaerolineae bacterium | reverse complement strand
AGTGGCAGTCTTGCCCTTGCCTTGCCCATACATACATTGAACTGTACGTGTAGTCTGAACTTCCCCGTAGGCCAACTGCCCCACACGCGATACATGTCCGCCATTACAGCTGCTCCTCCTGGTATGGCTGTCTCAACCGCCTTTTCTGCCAGACACGTGCAGGTCAGTGTGTGGGGAAGCGCCGCACTCGGCCAATAGACTTGCTCACAACCTGGCAAGGATCTCTTGGCCCAAACCACCTGGAGTTTGACAGGCTACGCCGAATTGGGTATGCTTCAGACAGTATAGTCGCTCGACGATCCGAGCGGGATGGTTGCCGCAACGTGCGCCGTGCGACGAGGCCGGGCCTCGTAGCACGGCGGCTTTTGTGTCACCAGTTACCCCGTCAATCCAAGCCCAACTGGAGAAGCAGACATGAGACCATTGTCATCAAGGATACGCAGCTTCGGACGATCCCCCATTCGCAGCATCATGGACACAGCCGCCAACTTGCCCGACGCCATTCACCTGGAGCTCGGCCAGCCCGACTTTCCAACCCCCTCTCACGTGATCGAGGCCGCTGTGGATGCCGCTCGCCACGCATACACCGGCTATACTGCCAATTCAGGCATGTATGAGCTGCGCCAGGCCGTCGTCACCAAGCTGGCCCGCGACAATGACTTGCACGTATCGCCGGAGAATGTGATGATCACTACTGGAGCCATGGAGGCCGTGTTCGCCACCCTGCTCGTGCTGCTGGACTATGGTGACGAGGTCCTGCTCCCCGACCCAGGCTACGGTAACTTTGTGATGGCTTCCAAGGCCGTGCAAGGGACTCCCAAAGCGTACCCAACCCTCCCTTCTGAGGGTTTCATACCCGATCTACACGCCATGCAAGAGATGGTGAGCGGCCGCACCAGAGCCCTGCTGATCAACAGCCCGTCGAATCCCACCGGCGCAGTGTACTCTGAGAACGTCCTGCGCCGGTGCCTCGAGTTCTGCCAGCGGCACGACCTGCACTTGATCTCAGACGAGACCTATGATCAACTGGTCTTTGAGGGAGAGCACATCAGCCCCGCCAAGTGGGATAAGGAGGGCAGGGTGGTCAGCATCTTCTCTCTGTCCAAGACTTACGCCATGACTGGCTGGCGTGTGGGCTATGCAGTGGGCAATGCCGAGATCGTAGCCGCCATGGCCAAGGTGCAAGAGCCGCTCGTGTCCTGCGTCAACACCGTGGCCCAGCATGCAGCGATCGCGGCCCTTGCCGGCCCTCAGGACTGTGTACGGGAGATGCTGCGACACTATCGACGCCGGCGAGACCTCGCCGTGAACCTGGCCGCGCAGCATGGGCTGAAGGTATCATACCCCCAGGGGGCCTTTTACTTGCTGGTGGACATCTCCAGCCAGCCGCGCAAGTCACTCGACTTCTGCCGGAGCCTCCTACAAGCCGAGCATGTGGCCGTCGCGCCCGGCTGTGCCTTTGGTGACTCGTGTGATGGCTACGTTCGGGTCTCATTCAGTGTCAGTGATGAGGCCCTCAGCGAGGGCATGACCCGACTTGCCCGACACCTGTGGCGGCTGTCGCGTGAGCATCAGGGCGCCCTCGCATTCCAGTGTGACTGACACAAACCCCCGACAGAGCCTGGTTGACTTTCAGTCGCATCCAGGCTATCATTCGGTCTGTCGATTGCCGGTTGACAAAGTGAGCTGCAAAGATGCCACCAGTGCACGAGGCGATAATCATCGAGGGACTGACCAGACGCTTTGGCCAGACCCTTCCGGTGGACCACCCCCGAAGTCCGGCCCGTCAGCCCTCTCGCCTTATCACCCAGACTTGTCCAAGTGGACGCCGGCAGCTCTCGGTCGTACCTCTGTCACTCACCGAGTGGGTGGCAGCTTTTTGACCCCATCTTAACCCGGCCTCAATGCCCTATTGAGTTTGCGCGGCTATACTTCTCCTAGAGACACAGAGGGAAGGGCACCACGGCGCGGCCAACATGGACTCTGCCTCACTCACGCGTGGTACCGGATCCGCAGACGGGCTGCTCGGTCAAGCAGTCGCCAGCAGGGCGTGGAGAAACGACTATTCGCATTCTGCCTGCACCTGTGGCGCAGGCACAGGTGAGTCGTAGCGCAGCGGAGGCGAAGAATCCCTGTTTTATGCAGTCGAGACGCTTCGCTTGCACTCAAGGTGACAACCACGGGAGCTGGCGCCGACTTCTTCGACACTTTCTAGCCCAACACGGAGCGATTGCGACCCTTGGTGGCCCCAAGACTGTGTGAGGAGATGCTAGGATACTATCGACGGCTGCGCGATCTGGCTGTGAATCTGGCCAGGGAATGTAGGCTCAAGGTATCATACCCTCGTGGAGCCTTCCATCTGCTCATGGACATCTCCAGCCAGCCGCGCAAATCACTCGACTTCTGCCGGAGCCTGTTGCAAGCCAAGCACGTGGCCGTGCCACCCGGGTGTGCCTTTGGTGACTTGTGTGATGGCTACGTTCGGGTCTCCTTCTGTGTCAGCGGCGAGGACGTGAGCTAGGGCATCGGCCGACTTGGCCGCCACCTGCGGCGACTGTCACGTGAGCAGCAGGGCGTCCGCGCCCTCAGCGCGACTGACACAAACCCACAACACAGAGAGCCTGTTGACTTTCAGCCGCGTCCAGGCTATCATTCCGCCCGATGATCGCGGTTTGACAGCGTGAGCTCTATAGAAGAGGCGTCGTGCGCGAAGCGATTATCATCGAGGGATTGACCAGATGCTTTGGACAGACGACTGCTATCGATCGACTGGATCTGCGGGTGGGTCCAGGCGAGGTCTTTGGACTCCTTGGGCCTAACGGCGCGGGCAAGACCACCACGGTTCGCCTCCTGGCTGGTGTGCTGAGGGCCAGCGCAGGCCGGGCCCAGGTTCTGGGGCTCGATGTGGCCACGCAAGCGAGGGAGATCCGTAGCCAAGTGGGCGTCCTGACAGAGACCCCGAACCTCTACGAGTCTCTCACCGCCAGGGACAACCTGCTACTCTATGGGGACCTGTACGGCGTCCCCAAGGACGTGCTGCCGCAGCGCGTTCAGGACGTCCTGGATGAGTTTGGCCTCAGCCATCGAGCCGAGGACCTGGTCGGCAGCTACAGCAAGGGCATGAGGCAGCGACTGGCCATCACCCGGGCCTTGCTGCACGAGCCCGCTCTGCTGTTTCTTGACGAGCCCACCGTTGGCCTGGACCCCGCCGCAGCCAGGCTGGTCACCGACACCATCCAGGAGCTGAGCCGCAAGGACGGGCGCACCGTGTTTCTCTGCACTCACAATCTGGATGAGGCCCAGCGTCTGTGCGATCGCATCGGGGTCATCGACCAGGGCAGGCTGCTCGCTGTTGGTGCGCCCCGCGAGCTGGCTCGCCAGCTCTGGCAGCGAGTCTGGGTGGAGATCGACCTGCACGGCGAGCCATCGGCTGAGGTCGATCAGATGGTCGCACGAATGCCCACCGTGCTCTCTCGGCGCATGGAGGGGGGCAGGCTCCTGCTGGAAGTGGCCGACGAGGAGGCGATTCCTGAGGTGGTGAACGCCATCTCGGGGACAAGAGGACGCATCTATGGCGTCAGGGCCAGGGAGCACAGCCTGGAGGAGATCTACTTCGAGATCCAAGGTGGTGGACGCCCCACTATCGGAGGCCGCCTATGAGCTGGAACTGGAGGGCCATCTGGGCCATCGTGCGCAAGGACCTCAAATCGGTGCTCAAGAACAAGATGGTGTGGCTGCCGATGGTCCTGGTGCCAGCCAGTCTGTCCGTCGTCCTCCCCATGGTGACGTTCATCTTGCCGAGTCTTTTCGGTCCTCCGACGGCTGAGACCGAGGATCTTGCACCTCTCTTGGAGCAGATACCAGCCCACCTCACTTCGCAGATCGCCGGCCTGTCCGACCTGCAGCAGCTTGCAGTGTTGAGCAGCAGCTATCTCGTTGCCCCGCTGTTTCTGATTGTGCCCTTGATAGTATCCAGCGTCCTGGCGGCAGACAGCTTCGCTGGAGAGAGGGAGCGCAAGACGTTGGAGGCGCTGCTCTACACACCCATCGCCGATCTGGAGCTCTTTGTGGGCAAGTTGCTGGTCGGGTTGCTGCCAGCCGCCGGCATCTCCCTGGCCTCGTTCGCCGTCTATAGCTTGGTGGTGAACCTGAGCGGCTATCATATCATGCGGCGGATCTTCTTCCCCCCGGCAGCTTGGTGGCCCCTGGTATTCTGGGTGAGCCCCGGGGTGTCTGTGGTGGGCCTGGGCACTACCGTCCTCATCTCCTCCAAGGTCAAGACTTTCATGCAAGCTCAGCAAGCGAGTGGGGTGCTGGTGCTTCCCATCGTGTTCGCCATGATAGGCCAAGTTGCCGGCTTGTTCTTCATGGACACGGGGCTACTGCTCATCGCCGGTGCCTTCGTCTGGTTGCTGGGCATCTGGCTGATCTGGATCGCTGCCAGGACTTTTTCTCGGAGAGAGCTGATCGCCAGGATCTGACGACCTTGTGTCACGCCTTGAAGCCGCGGATCCCTGCAAGCTCGCACAGGGTTCTTTCCCGTGACTCCGGGCCAAGGCAAAGCATCGGCAAGGAATCCGCTGCTGGAGAGGTAGTCTCCGGTTACAGACCAGGGTGTCGAAAAAAGGTCTGAGTAGGGACGGGTTTCCCTGGCCCGGCCAGGACGGGCAAACCCGCTCCTACAAAACGCAAACGACTGGTACAACTTCTATACAACAGCACAACTGTTGCGACAGAAGCGCGAATCGTCGGCGTTTTTCCACACCCGCTTGCAGACAGGGCTTGACACCTTCCGCCTCAGACCTCAGAGTAACGTCTACGGTTGAGCGACTGGCATCGATACCTGAGCGTCATCGACCAGGCATTGAGGTTGCCAGATCACCAGGCTCGCACAGAGGAGGACCACGTTGACCACAGCCCACCGCGACTATGATCGCTTGCTGAGAGTGCTCTACGAGGAATACGAGAAAAGGTTCGCCAGATCGAAGGCGGCGCACGGTCGCGCACGCGCGGTGCTGGTTGACGGCGTAAGCCACTCTGCACGACTGTTCGAGCCCTATCCGTTCCGCGCTGCAGCGGCCACGGGCGCCCGAGTGTATGACATCGATGGCAACGAGCTGATCGACTTCTGGCAGGGCCACTACGCCAACATTCTGGGCCACAACCCGGCGGTCGTGCGAGAGGCGCTGACCAAAGCTCTAGAGCAGGGATCGGGGCTACAGACAGGCATACCGGAGGAGCGCCAGGCTGAGTTCTCCTTGACCCTGGCCGAGGCCACCGGCTCGGAGCGGGTAAGGCTGACCACGTCGGGCACTCTGGCCACCATGTACGCCATCATGTTGTCTCGCGCCTTCACCGGGCGAAACCTGGTGGTCAAGGTATCCGGCGGCTGGCATGGAGCCCACCCGCTGGCACTGAAGGGAGTGCACCGCACTGCGGACGGATTCGACCAGGTGGATTCCACGGGTCTACCTGAGACAACTGCCCGAGAGATCATCGTCACGCCTTTCAATGACGTCGATAGCCTGCGCAAGATCTTTCGTTCGGTGGGCGACCGCATCGCCTGCTTCATCCTCGAACCCACCATGGGTGGGGGGTTCATTCCGGCCACGGCCGAGTTCATGAGCGCAGCGCGCGAATTGACCCGCCGATACGGGGCCTTGTTCATCCTCGACGAGGTCATCACCGGATTGCGCTACTGCGCGTCGGGGGTCGGCCGTCTCTACAAGGTGAGGCCCGATCTATCGACCTTTGGCAAGATCATCGGTGGCGGCATGCCCGTTTCCGCTGTTGTAGGCCGTGCGGACGTTATTGACCTTGCCCGTTGTGAGCTAGAGAGGCGCGTCTGGTTCAATGGCGGCACCTTCTCCGCCCATCCTCTTAGCCTCTTGGCGGGCAAGACCATGATCGACTATCTGCGCCAGCACGAGGCCGATATCTATCCCGCCCTGGCGACGAGGGCAGAGCGCTTGCGCACTGGCGTTGAGGAGGCATTTGCCGACAGGGCAATCCTCGCGCGGTGTACGGGGCACACAGATCGATCAGTTGCCGCCGGTTCGCTGGTGGGGCTCTACTTCCCCCTGAGGGACGATTTCTATGCCGCCTCGGCTGACGAGATGCAAGATCCGAACTTGTGCGACGTGACCCTGCGAGACAAAGCTCTGAAAGTGGGCATGTTGCTGCAAAACGTACACACCATGCAGGGCTTGGGCGCCCTGTCCTACAGCCACACCGACCAGGACCTCGCGCAGGTATTCGAGGCATGTGATGCTTTTGCGCGGCGAGTGGTGGCCAATGGGTGAGACCGCATGTGGGGCGCGAGCACGTCGGAGAACCTGTCTCCGCTCCGTCCCTTCCCTCGAAGCGTGCGGGTTGCGAATCCTGACCCAACCAGGGAAGGACGCAGAGACGCAGTTCTGGCACACGATTGCTGACTTGCTCTCTTGTGCCTACAACTCTCGCCACCATCTGCTGACAGTCTGTTAGGAGGCGAACCTTGACCAAGGCTAGTTCCCACGGCGGTGCCAGACGCGACTTGTTGATCGGGACGGGGGCATTCCTGCTGTTTGCGCTGGGGTCGCTGGCCTTGCTGATCGCTCTCAACCCGGCTTCTCAGGCCTGGTTTTCGTGGTTCCGTTCGCCCACGGGGGAAGGGTCCATCGCCATCACTCTGCTTCACACCAACGACACCTGGGGATACCTGCGGGCAATCGGTTGAGGGGCGACCACTGGGGGCGTGGCTCGGCGAGCCGCCTTCATTCGTTTCCAGCGCGACCAGGCGCAGCACGCGCTGGTTCTGGACGCGGGCAACTCACTGCTGGGTGACTCGGACCCCGCGGTGAGAACCCGTGCGCGTACCAGTATTGAAGCGATGAACCGGATGGGCTACGATGCCCTGGCCCTGGGCATGCAGGACATCTCCTTGCTAGAACTGTCGGAACTGAGAGAGCGGATGGCCGAGGCCCAGTTCCCAGTGCTATCGGCCAATGCGTGCCTGACAGGCACTACTGAGTTGTTGACCGACCCCTATGTGGTCCTGGCCATGGCCGACCATCGTGTGGGCATCCTCGGTCTGACCGATGCCGGAGGCACAGAGGAAGTGGTGGCAACCGACCCGGTGCTGGCCGCGAGGAAGTGGCTCCCCCGGCTACAGCGCATGGCCGACATCATCATCCTCCTTTCCCACGCCGGACTGGACATCGACCAGGTCATCGCCGGGCAAGTGCCTGGCATCGACGTGATCGTGAGCGGGCACACCGGAAGCCTCACCCAACCCATCGTCTCACGGCCGAGCGGAACCATCCTGCTGCACGCCGACCATGCAGTACGTGGCAGCGCCGGAACGAGGCTTGGCATTGCCCACCTCTCGTTCGACAAGGCCGGAAGCCTCGCAGAGTACGAGTGGCGAAAGATCATCCTGACCTCCGAGTTTGGGGAGGACCCAGAGGTGGCGGCGTGGGCCCAGGAAATGGTCTACGGCGGGTGCGAGTAGTGCCCACGCCACCAGGAGCAGGTCGCTGTGCCCACCGCTCAACTTCCCTCGACAGCAATGTGGGCATGGAGGGCGATACACGCTGTAGCCCCGCAGGAAGCAGCGTGGGGGGCGTGCCCTCCAGTGGTTGACACGGGGATCCCCTTCGGCGTATGCTGCGAGTGATTGCCCGGGCGGAGGGGACGTCTCAGTCGCGCACCGCTGGATCCAAGTCGCAGGGGGGCGGGTGGACGAGAGGAGGTACGTATGACTGCGCAAGAGGGGCGACGTAGACGCGCTGCCTATGTCACTTTGATAGCTATCTATCAGTTCGTTTCGGGTGCATTGTGGTTGATTGGCGCGCTAGGCATAGTCGTTTTCGCAGCAGTGCCGATCGTGTTGGCCGTGGACGATCCGGTGGGGTTGGGCGTGGGTCTGGCCGTCCTTTGCTTTGGGATGATCGTCTCGGGGGCTTTCGGCATCGCAAGGCTGGTGGTGGGCTTCGGGTTGCTGAACCTGAGTCCCTGGGCGCGATGGGCAGCCGTCGTGCTGGCCATCCTGGGCCTGGGTGGGTTCCCCATCGGCACGGTCATCGGCGTGCTCATGCTCATCTACCTGCTCAGCGACGAGGGCCGCGCGGCCTTTGAGGCGGAACATTAGCCGTCCTTCAGGCATGCCGTTCCCCTGTCTATGGCCATCCCTGAGCGACTGCGCAGAAATCACTCTTGATGTGCTGGAGGAACGCTGGAAGCCTGTTCCTCTCGCAAGTGCGCTTGGCCTTGCGTATCCCACCAGCGGACCCTGGCCGCACTCTGCGGCCCGGAAGATGACACCCGCCTTCCAGGTGGAGTCCGTCGCGGTGGGCCCGTTTGGCAGTCCCAGCGTGGCCAGGGGTTGCAGCCCTGGCCGGTACATGTTGCGTCCCAGGTGATCGTGCTGCCGCGCGAACACCCTCGCGGGGGCGAGTGGCAGAAAAGGGCAGATCGTGGCTACCATCCCGAATGACTATGAAGAGCGAGTCTACGCGGGCGTGCTGGGCAAGATCATCGGCGTCTACGTCGGTCGCCCCTTCGAGGGTTGGCCGCATGCGCGCATCATGAGGGAACTGGGCGAGATCAAGTACTATGTCCACGAGAGGCTGGGCAAGCCTCTGATTGTGGCCGATGACGACATCTCTGGCACGTTTACTTTCCTCAGGGCAATGCCCGACTATGGCACCCCCCCAGACCTGACCCCAGCACAGATAGGTCAAACCTGGCTGAACTATCTGATCGAGCCGAAGACGGTCCTCTGGTGGGGCGGCATGGGCACCTCGACGGAGCACACCGCCTACCTGCGGCTCAAAGCGGGCATCATGCCGCCGAAGAGCGGCTCGATCGAACTCAACGGGCGGGTCGTGGCCGAGCAGATCGGCGCCCAGATATTCATCGACGGCTGGGGAATGATCTCACCAGGAGATCCCGAACAAGCGGCTAGTCTTGCCCGGCGAGCGGCATGCGTGAGCCACGATGGCGAGGCCATCTACGCCGCTCAAGTGCTGGCGGCCATGGTGGCCCAGGCTTTTGTCGAATCAGATATCGACGCGCTGCTGGACGTGGGCACCACGCTCATACCCCCCAGCTCGCTCATCTACCGTCTGATCGGCGACCTGCGCGACTGGCACGGCAAGTGTGGCGATTGGCGGGAGACTTTTCGCCACATCGTGGCCAACTATGGCTACCACAGATACGGTGGGGGCTGTCACGTGGTGCCCAACCACGCTCTCATCATCCTGGCGCTGCTCTACTGTGAGGACAGCTTCCAGAGGGCCCTGACCATCGTGAATACGGCCGGCTGGGACACCGACTGCAACTCGGGCAACGTAGGCTGCCTGATGGGGATCAAGGGAGGATTGGCTGGACTGGATGCAGGACCCGACTTCCGGGGGCCTGTGGCAGACCGGATGTATCTGCCCACGGCGGACGGGGGCCGCGCGGTCACCGACGCGCTGCACGAAGCCTATGAGATCGCGCAGATCGGTCGGGCGCTGGCCCGGGAGCCTGCGCCGCTGCCCAAACAGGGCTCTCGGTTCCATTTCGATCTGCCCGGCTCGGTGCAGGGGTTCGTCGCCGAGGACAGCCCAGAATGCCGGGGAACGGCCTCCATCGAGAATGTACCGGGTCACAGCCAGACGGGCAGGCGAAGTCTGGCCATACGCTATCGGGGCCTGGCTGACGGGCGTGCCGCGCGCATCATCCGAGAGACCTATCCGGCCATCGCGGCGGACACAACCCACGGCTATCGCCTGGTGGCCTCGCCCACGCTCTATCCGGGCCAAGACTTGAGCGCCCGCCTGGAGGCAGACGAGGAGAACCGCCAGGCGGTGGAAGCCTGTCTCCTGATCAAGGCCTTCGGCGAGAACGACCAACTCCTTGTTCTGCGCGGCCCAAAGATCGCCCTGCAGCCGGGAACGGCTCACACCATGGAGTGGGTGGTGGACGCTCCGGTCGGTTGCCCCACCGGGTGGGTGGGTGTCGAGCTGATGTCTCTTCATGCCGCTACGCGGCCCTCAGACACGCGTGCTGAGGGCATGGCCTACCTCGACTGGCTGACCTGGTCTGTCCCGCCCAAGGTCAAATTCGATCGCCCGTCGCACAAGGGCACGCGGTGGCTGGACGCCTGGGTGCAGGCTGTGACGACGGTTCGCGCTGGGCGAGAGCATACCTACGACATCGTGCAGAACGAGGGGACCGGCCTGCTGATCCAGGGCACCCGCGAATGGCAGGATTATGTCTTCCGCGCCACGCTCACCCCGCACCTGGCCCGGTCCTTCGGCATCGCCGCGAGGGTGCAAGGGCTGAGGCGCTACTATGCGCTCAGATTGGCGCTCGGTGGCAAGGCCCAACTGGTGCGCAAGTTGGATGGCACCCACGTGCTGGCCGAGGCCCCGTATGACTGGGAGCTGTACGCAAGCTACCAGTTTGAGCTGCAGGTGCAGGGGAGCAAGCTGACCGGGCGGGTGGATGGGCAGACCCTTTTCCAGGTCGAGGACGACAGCCCACTGACTGGTGGGGCCATCGCCCTGCTGGTGGAGGAGGGGCGGGTCGGGTGCGACCTGGTCGAGGTGAGGCCGGTGAGCTAGCCAGTCTGTGGTTCCCGCTGGGCCGCATCAAACCACGACTGGTCCGCCAGCACCATCGAAGTCTCCTCCTGGCGCTCGGGGATCGACCAATACTTGCGCAGGAGGCGATCCTTCTCCTCTGGGCAAACCAGGCGAAACCCGCGCTTCTCGTAGAAGCGAATGGCCCACACCGCGTCGGCCCAGGTGCCCGCCAGCATGGAGCGCGTGGCCTGCTTTCGCAGATGAGTGAGGAGCCTTGTCCCCACGCCCCGGCGCTGGTGCGCGGTGCGCACGTAGGCGTGGCGGACAAGAGAGACATCCTCGACGTGTTGTAGACCAATCAC
>DATKWG010000009.1:0-11663 GCA_035529675.1 Anaerolineae bacterium | reverse complement strand
ACTCTCGAAGCGCTGCAGCGCCTCGATCACCTGCTCGCACGAAGCCCTTCGCTCGAACTCGATGGAGACGGCCTCCAGGTGTCCATCTCGGGTAGGCACCCGATTGCAGGCCGGGCTTATGGCGAAAGCGGCAGGCACGATGCGCCCAGTTTCCCTTGAGAACGCGCCCAGGAGCTTGAGTGGCTCGTTGATCATCTTTTCCTCTTCGCCACCGATATAGGGAATGACGTTGTCCAGGATGTCTAGAGACGGCAGACCCGGGTACCCCATGCCTGAGACCGCCTGCATGGTTGTGACTATCAGGCGACGAATGCCGAAAGCATCGTACAAGGGCTTCAGCGCAAGGGTCAGGCCCACCGTCGAGCAATTGGGGTCGGTGACGATGAAGCCCCTCTCCCACCCACGATTCCGCCTCTGTATGGGAATGAGCTCCAGGTGGTCGGGGTTCACCTCTGGAATGAGCAGGGGCACGTCTGGATCCAGGCGATGAGCGCTGGCATTGCTCAGCACCCCATACCCAGCGGCGGCCAGGTTCTCCTCGATCTCGCCAGCGAAGGTGGAGGGCAACGCGGAGAAGACGATGTCGCACTCTAGTCCCGGCTCACATGGTTGCACGATGAGATCGCGAGCCGACTCTGGCAGGTCGGCGGAAAGACGCCAGCGGCACGCCTGATGATAGGGCTTGCCCACGGATCGCTCAGACGCGGCCACGGCGGTGATGTCGAACCAGGGATTGCGATCGAGCAACTGCACGAATCGCTGCCCCACAGCACCGGTCGCGCCAAGAATGCCCGCACGTATGGGTTTCATGGGAGGTCTCCCGATTCCTCTGTTCTGCCAGAGGGCCTCGACTTGCCCCGGGAGGTGGGTCAGGGCAAGCCCTCAGGCTGAGTAAGCGGCCAACTCTGGGTCTGGATCCTGCCCAGGCCAAACTGCTGGTGAATGGCGCGAACTCCCTCGTCCACGTCATGGTGAGCCACGACTAGCGAGAGGTTGTACTCGGACGACCCCTGCGCAATGGAGATGACGCTTATCCCCTGGTCGGCAAGGGCAGCGAACACCCGAGCAGCGATCCCCGGCTTGCCCTTCATCCCCGCGCCAACTGCCGCAATGATGGCAACCTCGTCCTGGCTGCCAATGCGATCGATGTCGCTACGCAGGATCTCGCGCTCGAATTCCCTTTCGATCGCGTCCACCACCACCGGCGTATCCGCCGAGCGGACCACGAAACAGATGCTCTGCTCGGAGGATGACTGACTGATCATGAGAACGCTGACCCCGCTGCGGCCAACTGCCGAGAAAACCCTGCCCGCAACACCTGGCACCCCCTGCATGCCTCGCCCCTCGACGGTGATGATCGTAAGGTCCCGAATGGCCGTGATCCCCTTCACCAGGACATCCTCCGAGACCTCGCCGCACACCAGAGTGCCCGGACGCTCAGGATGGAAGGCGTTCAGCACGCGCACGGGGATGCCTCTTTGGGCGACGGGTTGAATCGTCCTGGGGTGCAGAACTCTGGCCCCAAAGTAGGAGAGCTCCGCCACCTCGGCATAGGAGATGGTGGGGAGCGTCCGGGCATCAGGTACGATGCGTGGATCAGCCGTCATCACGCCGTCAACATCGCTCCAAATCCACACCTCGTCGGCAGACAGGCAGTGCCCGATGATCGTGGCGCTATAGTCGCTGCTTCCCCGTCCCAGAGTTGTGCTCACGCCATCTAGGGTGGCGCCGATGAAGCCCGTCACTACTGGAACGACTCCAGCCTCAAGCAGGGGCAGCAGGCGCGCCCTGGCCCTGGCCCTGGTCTCGTCCATCAGAGGGCCGGCGTTGCCAAAGTTGCCGTCGGTCACGATGACCTCGGTGGCCTCAACCGCTTCTGCCTTGGATCCCTGGTCTATCATCGCCGCGGCAGTGACGCGGGCCGAAAGCCGCTCTCCCAGTCCCAGTACAGCGTCCAACCCGCGCGGCGTCAGCTCTCCCAAGGTCCAGATGCTCTGACAGAGGTTCTCGAACCAATCCAGGAGGGTTTGCGTATCAGCCCGCAAAGCGCGTGCGCGTTCGGGGTCAGTGACACAGTCGGCGATAGCCTGTTCGTGGCGTTGCTCAAGCTCGCCGCGGATCAGCCCATAGGTTCGCTTGTCTCCAGACCCGGCGGTGGACGCGGCGCGCCTCAAGCTGTCGGTGACGCCATTCATCGCCGAAACAACGACCACAGGGGTGCTCCCGGTCTCTTCAAGGACGCGCGCGGTGATGCGCCCGACACTGGCAATCCGCTCCCCAGTGCCAACGCATGTGCCCCCGAATTTCATGACGATCATGGTTGTTGCTCCTGACACGAATCGCTCCAAACGAGAGTCACAATGGCCAGATCATGGCCAAGCCGCGCGCCGCCACGCGCGCCACCAGGAACCAAACTGGCCTCTCACCCTGGGGCGAGAGGCCTTCGCTCACGCGGTTCCACCCAATCTCCGTGACCGGCCCTGGAGCCATAGGTCACGCTCGTTGCAGCCTATAACGGGGCAACCGGAGCTCCATACTTGGGATGTCCGTTCAGGAGCCAGCTCACAGGTGGTTTTCGCCGCTTTCCGACCAGAGGGGTCTCAGTCCACGCCCCTCGTTCCCTGTGCCCATGAGGGCGGCTACTCGTCCTGCTCAACGCCTTTGTCTTGGCCAAGCGTGGACTCTGTCACGCTGGCCTGAATCTCTCATCACTATACCACGAATCCTCCCGAGGGGCAAAGGTGGACTCGGTCAGGGTGTGGAAAAACGCCGGCAATTCGTGCTTCCGCTGCAACAGTTGTGCTGTTGCATAGAGCTTGTACCAGTCGTTTGCGTTTTGTAGGGGCGGGTTTCAAACCCGCCCCTACTCCCAGACCTTTTTTCAACACCCTTGACTCGGTTACAAAGTGTGTTGGTCAGTTTTGGGGGTGAGAGCCAGACACTACAACTAGTGGTAGCGCGCCACTGTGCCTACCATATGTGGGGTCTGCGGATACTGTTATTGCGGTACCAACAAAAGGTGGAACCGAGTCCACTCGTTCTTGCGTCCAGACACGTTCTGTGCCAAGAATAGGTTGGGAGCTGCCATGCATCGGTTCGCTTCGTGATCGATTCGCCCGATTCTGGACAATCGGGATGGGGCCAGCTACAAGACCAGGTTCACAGTGCATGGATTGTCCAAGGCAGAAACGGTTAGCCTCGTCTCACGAGTCAATGGTGCCTCCAACAGTGTGACCCGCACTCTCTTTGTGAAGCCGGGGATCATGCTGAAGCAGTTCTCACTGAGAAGGATACGACTATCGGCTCGAATGTCGACGAGTTTGACAACGCCGTGGGTCTCTAACTCGAGATCCCAGCTGTCTTCGGTGATCCTTTCAACTCTGCAATCAATCTGACACGCCAGCACATTGTACTCAGACAAGGGGCAGAAATAGAGCGCGTCGTGGCTCAGTGTCTGTCCACCCACAGTCAGTTCGACATAAATCATCTCGTCGGTTCTATCGATGATCCGCTCATAGTACCCTTCGATGTCGAACAACCTGATGCTGTTAGCCGGCTCCATTGAGACGGGCACCTCCCATCGACCAAGGAGATGGCCCTTTGCGTTTACATGCGAGATTCTCAAGCTGCCACTGACGACTTGGGAGGTCAGGTTGGATCCAACGATTCGGATATCGTCGACATCGTGGTAGACATGGACCAGGACGTCAGAGAAGACCTTCTGAACCGCATAGTAGGGCATCATGGGCCGGCCAAGGTAGTCTATGCCGCCAAATACAAAGAGGGGTCCCGGCTTGTTCAGCGGCCAGTAGATGATCCCATTGCAGGAACTGCTTCTCGTGCGAAGCATGGAAAGGGCAAAGTAGTCCGCCTGATGATGCTCGATCTCAAGGACATGGAGGTAATCGCGCAAAGAACCCACATCGTGATATTCACTGTACAACGTGTTCGATATGAATCGAAGGCCAGTTACTTCTTCCCATTTCTTGTACCACCCAGGCTCGCTGAAATCATTGACATCGAGTCCCATCGCCTCCTTCAGCGTCTCTGGCCTCGAATAGCTCTGTTGGTTCCAGCATGTTTCGGTGACGAACTGTGGGTCTTTGGTCGCGTTGTAGAAATTCCCCCATGTATGTGTGTCGCCCTCGACAGGAGACTGGGACCACTTGCCGCCGTGAGGTGAATTGGGGATATAAGGGATCTCCGGAGCGTAGAGTCCGGACACCCTTGGCCCCACTTCGTTGATCAGTTTCTCTCCGTAGAATCTATCGATCGCTTTCCACCAGTTCTTATCCCACCCTTCCTGCTGTTCGTTCCCGCCGGAAAGAAGAGTAAGACAGGCCCGGTTGCGCATGTAACGAACCACGTCGATGGCTTCTCTCTCCGCCTCGGCCATGAACTCCGTATCATAGTCTGGATAGGTCGTACTATGATAGAAGTACTCTTGCCAGATCATGATGCCCATCTCTTCACAAAGATCCAGAAAGTCGGGATGCTCGGGTAGTCCGCCTCCCCAGATTCTGAGCATGTTCATATTGGCGTTGGTAACCAGCCGCAGCATTCTCCGGTACACGCTTTTGGGCACCTTCGCTTGCAACGCATCAATGGGTACCAGATTACCACCTCTGACATAGACTCTCTTGCGATTGACTCTGAAGAAGAAGGTCTTTCTGCCATTCTCCAGTCTTTGGACCAAATCCACCTGTTTCAGCCCAACCCGTTCGGTTATGGTGTGTATCATGGCACCGCTTCGGTAGAGGCTGATCGTCAGGTTGTAGAGATTGGGTTCGCCATAGCCTCTTGGCCACCACAGTCTGGGGTTCTGCACGCTCAGTTCCACTACTGCCTGGCTGCCAGTGGTTGCAGCAGCCTCCGTCGCCTCTGGCTGTTGCCTATCATCGCGCCACAATAGGGCCTCGGCGGTGACCTCTTCTGCCTCGTTGCCATCTTTGCTAATGTCGGCCTCAACGCGAACCTTCGCCGTTCCGTCAGAAAGAATGGTCGTCACCAGATGATAGTCTGTGATGTAGATCTCCGGACAGACCTGGATCTCTACTGAGCCACCGATGCCAATACTTATGACTGGTGTGCCAAGATTCAGCAGGCTGACGGCGAAACCTCTTTGGTATCTCCTGACCAGAGATTTGTACCCGCGCGAATCACGATCGATAGCTAGCTTTCTCTCAGCTTCGGGGACCATGTGTTCGACCATTCTGTAGTGGCCCTTGATGTGGATGAGTAACTCGTTGTCTGTCGGCTTGAGTGGCAGGTTGCCGATGTCAAATCGATAAACCCTATACATGTTAGCGGTCTCACCCACAAAGACCCCATTCATCCATATGTCCGCAAATGTGTCCACTTCTCTTAGCTGAATGTAGACCCTGGAGGAGGCTGTTTCCTGATTGTCGAAAGGGAACGTTGTAGCGTATATCCAGTCACCCTGGGCGACCCAGGCTGCCGCTTCTGCGGCCCTCTTGCTCTGAAGCGGATTGGTCAGCTTTCCTGCAGCAATGAGGTCGTAAGGAATCGCTCCTGGAACTGTTGCCTTGATCCATTCCAAGCCATCAAGTTGCGGGTACACTCGTTCGTCGCCTGCTGCTGGCTCATAGGAGGCCACTTTCCAGATTCCATCCAGATCGATCCTTCGTGTTTCTTGCACCGCCCCCCCCTTGTCCGCTCCACCCGTCTTGCTCTTGTGGGCGATTTCGAAGGTGGCCAAGCCTCTGCTTGACCACATCAGCATTATTGGTTGGCTCCAATCAGGCGCAGGTCTAGCACGCCGTGTTTATGTACGCCTCCTACCTAGTTCCTGCAAAGGAGCTGTCGTCCATTCAATCGCGCAGACTTCCATGATTGTCTTGGCCATGATATAATCTGACAGGTTATTTTAGCTAAACATGCTCTGGAACGCAACAACTCTGGGACTCGGCTGCAAAGTGTGTTGGTCAGTTTTGGGGGTGAGAGCCAGACACTGCAACTAGTGGTGGCGCGCCACTGTGCCTACCCTATGTGGGGTCTACGGATACTGTTATTGCAGTGCCAGGAAAAGATGGAACCGAGTCCAAAGGTGCGCTGGAGAGCATCGGAAAAGCGGCTCCGAATCCGACTAGAGGCGAATGGGCGGCGTGCTGCGTGGATGCTCCGGCTAGCACGGTGTAAACGAAAGCAACGGACGGATATAGACCGTGGTGTAGGGGCGATTCGCGAAGCGCCCCTACTGAGTGACGACCACCTTCTGGGCGTTTCTCGATGCTCTCCGCTGTACCGCTCCAGGGGTCCGCGAGGAGTGCCTGCGACCATTCCCTCACCTGCCACTGCTCTCCAGTTGACACGTCGCCTGCCTGTGATATAATCCTGCAGCCACATTCCATGCGCGCAGAGGAGCGACGCCGATGCGTTGTCCCCGGTCTGAGAGGGTACTTGCTGCGACCACCCTACTTGCCGTCTTTGCCTTCCTCGTGGCCCTTGTCCCCTCGGCCAGGGCTGACTGCCCGGGGGGCGTCCTACTCAACCCTGGGTTTGAGGAAGGCTTCTCTGCCAGAGGTGCGGGGGAGGTCGAGGTGGCCAACGGATGGCATCCCTGGTGGCAGAATGGCCCCGGACAGGAGGATGGCTACAACCGCCGTCCGGAGTACAAGCCGCAAGATGCCCGTCTCTATGGCCATGCTCGCGTGCGCGAGGGGACCTTCTCCCAGAAGTGGTTCAACAACTATGCCACCCACCATGCCGGACTCTTGCAGCAGGTCAACGTTCCGGCCAACAGCCTGGTGACACTGAGGGCCTACGGCTGGGCGTGGAGTGCCTCCAAGGACACCTGGGATAAATCAGACGGCACGTACTCCTTGCGGGTGGGCATCGACCCCACGGGCGGAACCGACTGGGCATCGCCCAACGTGGTATGGTCGCCACAGAACTTTGCCACCGACCAGTGGGTGCAGCTCACCGTGCAGGCAAAGGCCACGGGAGGCACGGTGACCGCCTTTCTTCGCGGCGATGCCGAGTTCCGCGTGGTACACAACGACGTCTACTTTGACGACGCTTGCTTGACATATGTCGCACCGACGCCAGTCCCTACCAAGCCTCCTCCACCCACCAACACTCCCGCCGACACACCAACTCCGTCCGTAACTCCGGAGCCGACCCATACGCCAACCCTGACGCCCAGTCCCACCCCTTCGCCGACGCCCACGCCCATATCTGGCGTGATCCGGGTGCTTGCGTTTGATGACCGCAACGGAAACGGGCTCAGAGACGCTGGGGAGAAGCTGCTTGCCGGGGCGCGGATCGAGCTCTCGAATGTTGAGCGCACTCTCATCGCCAGCCACGTCACCGACGGCAGCTCAGAACCTTACGCTTTCGAGGGCCTTGCGCCCAGCAACTATGTCGTCAGCGAGACCGACCCTCCCGGGTACACGTCGAGCTCGCCGAACCAGTGGGCTGCGACCATTCTCGAAGGTGCACAGCTTGAGTTTCACTTTGCAGATGTGTTCGCGCCTTCGCCGACCCCTACGGTCACCACGGCGGTGAGGCGCCCCACTGCCACGTTGATGCCACCCACGCCCGCGCCGACCGCAATCCCGGAGCCCGAGGACTCTCTTCCGTTTGTCCGAGGGCTACGGAGCATCAGTGGCCTGCTGGTTGCGTTGGTCGCGCTGGGTCTTCCCCTTGCAGTGCGGTTTCTGAGAGCGCAGTCGTAGCTTCCACTGCCGAGGAGCGATGGCTCTGGCAACTGATTCCTGCAAGAGTGAGCAGATCGCCAGAAAGAGAGACCTGTATCTCTTCCTGGCGTTTCTATTGTCTCTCCTGGCGGCAATGCCCCTGCTCATCGGGCGGGGCATGGTCAACACCCGCGCTGGGGGCGACTCCCCCTTTCTCCTGCAACGCGTGCACCAGCTCACCCAGAACTTGAGAGCAGGCGTGTTTCCCGCGCGCTGGATGCCCGACGGGGCGTACGGCCTTGGCTACCCCTTCTTTAGCTTTTATGCGGCTTTCCCCTACTATCTCGCAGCCACGTTGAATCTTGCCGGTTGCGGAGTGTTGTGGAGCATGAAACTCACTCAGATGGTCGGCTTTGTGGGCGCGGGAGTCAGCATGTATCTGCTTGCGCGCCGGACGGGGGCAAGCCCGCCGGCAGGGCTTTTGGCCTCCGCCTGCTACACCTTTGCTCCCTATCACCTGGTCAACGCCTATGTGCGCGGGGATTCGTTGTCCGAGTTGTATGCCTTTGCCCTCTATCCAACCGTCCTCTGGGCAGTGCTCAGGCTTCGTGAGCACCCCTCGCCGGAGCACATTGCGCTTCTGGGGGGAACCTCTGCGCTGCTCGTGTCTACTCACAACATCTCGGCCATGATCTTTGCCCCGCTGCTGGGGCTGTGGCTGGCCGGCGAAGCCTTGATTCCAGCGCGTCGGTGCGGGTGGCGCGTGCTGGCCACGGGTGCTCTGGCGCTCGGCCTGGGTCTCTTGCTCAGCTCATGGTACTGGGCTCCCGCACTGCGCGAGCGGTCGCTGGTGCAAATGGGAGAGCAAACCACGGGCTACTTTCACTATGCGGGACACTTTCGCTCCACCGACCTGGTGCAATGGCGGCCCATTCACGACTACAGCATCGCCCCAGAGCACGACCCTTTCAGCATGGGGCTGGTCCAGACTGGACTCGCAGTGGCGGGAACGATCGCTTTGGTGGTTCAACTGGCGAGGCGGAGGTCACCAGTCGCCTCGCGAATCCTGGCGGTGCTGTCGATGCTCATCTACGGGTGGATGATGACGCCGTCATCTCGCTGGGTGTGGGCGCATGTGCCGCTCTTGCCCTACGTACAGTTCCCCTGGAGGCTACTGTCGGTGCAGGCCTTGGGCATCGCGCTGGTGGCCTCGAACGTACCCGACTTGTGGCAAGGTCCTTGGGCCAGATCCGTGTCGCTGGCTCTGGCTGTTGTAGCGGCGGTGGCGGGCATGGCTGGCCTGCGGATCGATCGCCTTCCCCTGAGCGAGGCCGATGTGAATCCCCAGCGCCTGATGCTCTACGAGACCTTCTCCGGGAACATAGGCACCACTGTCCGCCACGAGTATCTGCCTCGCTGGATGGTGCCCAGGCCCTACACGTCGGGAGTACAGCTCAATGACGGGGAGAAGCCTTCTCCTCTGGTCCTCGAGGGGCGGATAGCTGGCGCGCGCCTGCTTGGGCGCAGTCCTCAAACGGAGGAGTGGGAGATCGAGGTCTCAGCCCCGTCGTTGGTGGCCTTCCACACCACGTTCTATCCCGGCTGGGAGGCGACGGTTGATGGCGTGCCCCAGGGAGTCGAGCCTTTGCTCGGCTTGGGACTGGTGGGACTGAGGCTTCAACCCGGGACGCATCAGGTGGAGTTGCGCTTAACCGACTCCCCCGTGCGCCGCCGCGCGGGGCGAGCCTCCCTGGTGGGGCTTCTGTTCTGGATGGCCTTGGCCCTGTGTCCATGCAGGCGCTCTCGAAGGTATCGGATTGGCGCACTCGGCCTGCTCGGTGCCGCGGCCGCTGTGGCTATCTTCATAGCAGGTGCTGACTCAGGGCCACCGTCTGTCGCCGACCAGGCCGGGGGTCCACTGGTGATGGACCTGGTGCGAGCACCCTATCTGCACCGAGAGCCGGATGGAGTCTGGCTGGGCGAGGCTCACCTGATCGACTGCGCCATCAGCGCGTCGTCTGCCAGGCCCGGAGAGGACGTGCGCATCGCCTTGATCTGGCAAGAGGCCCCCGCCGGCCACCAGGCAACCATCCAAATGGTCGGGGCCACCGCGCATCTCTTTGAGCCAAGCCTTTCCTGGGCCAGAGCATCGGCCACGATCATATCTGACCAGCAGACGGAGTTGATCCTCACCCTTCCGGATGACATCCCACCAGGCATCTACGTGCCCAGGATCTTGGTGCACAAGGACGGCCAACTGCAGATCCCCCGCACATCCAGGGGCTTGAAGATGGGCACCCTCGCACTTGAGCCAGTAAGGGTGTTGGCCAATCGGTGGGGCACCGGAGACGAGGAGGTCTTGGCCCACTATGGTCCCGAGCGAGCCCCCCCAGTCATCGCGCTGGTGGAAGTAGATGCGGCGCGCCGGTCCGAGCGTTCGGTGGAGGTGTCGTTGACCTGGCGCTCCGAGAGGCAGGCGCCTCTCAACTACGTGCTTTCGCTGCGCCTCAGGCGTGCTGACGGCCCCCGGGTGTCCACTCGTGACCTCCCTCCCCTGGCGGGCGGCTACCCGACCAGCCTGTGGAGCCCTGGCGAGCTCATCACCGACAGGGTGCTTCTCTCGACATCTGAGGCCGCCCTGCTCGCAGGCGAGTATGACCTGGAGATAGTCCTCTACGACCGCGTGACCTTGAAGGCCGTGGGCACGGCCACTGTCGATGTCAGTCTCTCTTGAGCCGAAACTCCGTAGTGCCCCTACTCGACTGGCAGGAGATCCAGCTCCAGCTGAACGCCCATGCCCTCGCGGACCAGTCGCTCATCCAGCACGTGCAGGGGCTCCAGAGTGAAGGCATCGTACACCGTCAAGGTGGTGGTCGCCAGGCCTGACGGAGCACTGTCCGCCAAGGTCAAACTGTGTGGATCCTCCACCAGCCAGCCTCGCAACCATTTGAGCGTGGGAATGGCTCCCAGGGCAGGTGTGCCGTCCGCCTTCTGCTCCCAGCCCAGGTCGCGCCGGGCCAGTCCCACAGACACGGAGTAGTCGGCCGTGAGAGGCCGGAGAGAGAGGAAGCGAGGACGGAGCCACACCTCTTGGCCAGGCCTTGTCATCTCCGGAAGGCGGGAGAAGCCGATGAAGGCCATCTCTCGGCCAAGAGGGACATACCGCGCTCTCTTGTCGGGCAGTGAGGGTTTCAGATCCGCGCCAACCCTGAGGTGCCATGGGCCAAGCCGGGCCACTGGTTGGCCATCCGGCCCGACGATGCTCAGTGACACCTCCTCCAGGCCGTCGGGCACATCCAAGGCGAGGATGGCAGTAGAACCTGCCCCCAGGTTCGACAGGCTCCCCTGGGCGACGAGGCCGCCGTCACTTGTCAGTCGGACGAGCGTTGGCCCCGCGAATCGCGACTTCCAGGGGCCCATTTCAACGAGTGCGGCGTCGGCACGACGCCAATGGAGATAGAGACGGGTCTGCCCCGATATGCTACGGTCGTAGTCGAGCCCGGTCAGGCGCAGTCCATTGGCAAAGTGGTGGCTCATTGGATGCAGCGTTGCCGCCGGCTCCCTGCCTGGATTCACTCGGATGCTGGTCAGGTTCAGGTTGTCGCTTTCGCCGACGCGTAGCCGCTTCCAGCCCCCGTCGCCGGCCAGATAGAAGCCGGTGACAACCCGGTACTCGCCTGGCGGGGTATGTAGCAGCAAAGGAAAGCTGTAGAGATCCACACGGATCTCGCCGGGCAGATAACGACTCGATCGGTGCGCGATGTCGTCCTGGCCCACCACCCCAGCCGAGCCGATCACCTGCACAAAGGTGGAGAAGTCGTTTTGGAGCTGCCTGGCCGGTTGCCAGTACACATGCAGGCTCACCGTGTCGCCAGGGGCCAGGTCAGTCTTCACCAGTTCGTAGCCCAGCAGGTGAATGCCGTCCTCAAACCAGGCATCGCTGCCGACGACCTGCTCCGGCAAGTCTGTTGGCGGTTCTTGCCGCACCAGCCAGGCACCGTGGAA
>DATKWG010000008.1:0-12975 GCA_035529675.1 Anaerolineae bacterium | reverse complement strand
CGTCTGGAACTGGGCTGTGGCCACGAGCTCGGTGCCCGGCGAGACGCTGGCCCAGACGCGCACCCGTAGCGTTCCGGTGAAGGCCTCCCCCGCGCCTAGCGTCCCGTTCCAGGTCAGGGCATCGGCGTCAAACGTGCCCCCCACATGGGCCAGGTAGTCGGTGCTGGCGGGCAAGGGCAAGGTGAAGGTTATGGGAAGTGTGGTTGTGCCCGTGTTGCGAGCAACCACCTTATAGGTGAGTTCGCCGCCTGGCGGGGACGTGGCGGGAGTGACGGTCAGCGTGGAGCTTCCCCCCTGCACGATCGACACGGTGCCGTGCCCCATGGCCCTGTGGCCAAGGGCGTCGGTCGCCTCCACCGCGACCCCATAGTTCCCCCGGTCGGGAAATACGTGGACGATGAACGGGTCGGTGCTGCTGACGATCTGGGCATTCTCTCCGTCACCTATTCGCCAGCGATAGGAGCTGATCTCGCTGCTCACCGATGAGGTAACCTCGCAGGCGATGCGGGTCAGGTCGTTCGCCGAGCCGATTGCCTCGCCGACGGACACCTCTACCTGGTCCAAGAGCCAGTCCATCGTGCGACCAAGAAGCTGGGCACGACTGGTCATGCCGGGGTTGTTGTTGACCCTCTCAAAGCCAAAAGAATAGTAGACCGTGCGGTAGGGGAAACTGAGCTGCTCATCCTCGAGGGTGGGCTCAGCACCCTTGGCCACGGCCACGTAGCCCGACCAAATGGGAAAGGACTCCAGGGTCATCATCAGCGGCTGGACCAGGTCGAGATCCGACCCATCAGGCAGGCCCCCTGGCCCGATCTCATCCACCGAGGTCTGGCTGCCATCGCCATCGCCCTCCTGCCCGATGTCGAGCATCATCCCTTCCAGGAAAGTGTCGGGCAGGCCCACTACAGAGGGTCTCTGCGAGGGTGGATAGAGTCCCTCGCCCTCCGGGTCAAAGAGGCTCCCCTGGAGCCAATGCGCCCCCAGGTAGTGATGGTATAAGTCTGCGCGCCCCCAGGTGGGGTCGGCCGAAGGGTTGACATCGCTGGCCTCCGCCAGATTCTGGCCCAGGGCCAGAAGTCGCCCGCCGCCATCCAGGAAGCTGGCCAGGATCTGCATATCCAGGGCCGTGAGCGGGGTTGACATGATATAGTAGCCATCGGCGTGAGCGTGGTCACCGGTGAGCCAGATCACCGCGTCGAACCGTTGCAGGTAGTCCAGATCGGGGACCGTCTGGGGATTCGCGAAGCGCGCGTCGGCGCTCCACACCTGGTAAGAGCATCCCAGCGCTTGCAGGGTGTTGGTGACATAGGGAGCATAGTCCACATAGCTCTCCATGAGAGAGAAGTCATTGTCGATGAGGAGCACGTCGGCGGTGCTTGACAGAGGTTCCACGTGCACCCAGATGGGGATATGCACGTCGATCTGACTGTGGGCAAAATGTACTTCCGCCTCCTGATCGCCCGGTGCGGCCCCACTAGGGATCTCAACGGTGACGCTCAGCGCGGTGGTAGAGTTGGCTTCGGTGGCCACGCTCATCGGCACGCTCACGGTGATACACTCTGTGGCCGACACGGAGGTGGTGAACACCAGGGTATCACCTGCGTCCCGCGTATCCCGCACGGTCACCGGCAACGAATAGGCGCGTGCAGGCAAGCCCCAGGGAATGGTCAGGCTGGGTGGGGTGAAGAGCAAGCCGGGATCTGCAGCCGCTGACAGATCAACCAGGCCCGAGCCGCGCTCCAGGAGGCTTGCCTGGCTGGACGGAGAGCCCTCTGTCGCGATGCCGGACACCCGCGAGGTGGCCATGAGAGCGGCTTTGACCTCGTCGTGTCCCCAGGCGGGATGGGCTTGCAGGAGCAGGGCGGCCGCCCCCGCCAGGTGAGCGCAGGCCACGCTGCTGCCGCTCAGTTGGGCGTACGCGGGGGCATCATCCTCCAGTCCATGGTAGGCCGAGAGAACCGACGCTCCTGGGGCCACCAGATCAGGTTTGAGATAGCGCATGTAGGCCGGACCACGGCCGCTGCTCGACTGCACCATGTCGGCGACAGCAGTCACAATCCGGCCGTTTGGGTCGAGTTGGATGGTGGGGCTGAGGTGTTCGTGCTCGTCCAACCAGGTCAGCAGCCCCTGGCCAAAGCTGTGAGATACCATCGCGGCGGGGATGACGATGTCGGGTTCGCCAGAATCACAGTGCTCGCCGCTGCAGCCCATTTCGACCGCCTGGCCACTGTCATTGTATATGAGGGCCAGCGCCGCCCCGGCCTGCTGGGCGTTGTAGGCTTTGTCGGCAAAGTAGCATTCTCCTCGCGCGATGAGTGCGACTGTGCCGGTGAGCGACCCAGCAGCAAGCGCCTCGCAGGCCAGGTCGCTGCCTTCTGGCGCAACGTCCGCAACGTCCACGTAGGGGAGGGGACCGATCACTTCTTCTATCTCGGCGCCAAAGAGGGCCCGCGCGAATGACTGCCCCTGAAGGTCTTCATCGACCGGCTCGGGGCCGGTCACCTCCGCAAAGTCCCGGGCGATCACTCGGTCCTTGCTGACACTTCCCACAGTGATGACCCGTTCCATCCCTCCCGGAAGGCGACTGGCCGAGCCGTAGGCGGGACCGTCGTTGCCCGCGGCTGCCACCACCACACAGCCAGCTTCGATGGCCGACTCCAACGCTCCGGCCACCGGCGAAGCGAAGGGCAGTCTGGGGCTGACGCTGGCCCAGCTCGCGCAAATGACATCGGCGCCATCAACGACTGCGTCCTCAATCGCCTGCAGGATCTCGGCCGTATAGGCCGCCTCCAGACCATTCTCCGTGGGGTAAAAGATGCGATAGTTCATGAGCCACGCTCGCGGAGCCACACCGGAGATCTCCTGCGATAGTCCATAGTGCGTTGCCGTCACGACATTGCCTGCCGCTATGCCAGCTATGTGGGTTCCGTGGCCAGATCCGCGGGCAGCCGGGACCGGGCTCTCTTCGCCCGACATGGGAGGATCGGTGGGTCGAAAGTAAGCCCGAGCCGCGATGACCTTGGGGGTGGTGTAGCGATCGTCTCCCTTGGGAAAGCTCTCGGGATAGTCAAAGGTGGCTGCATCGAACATGGGATGGGCGATGTCGATGCCACTATCCAGGATGGCGATCTTTGTTCCCGCGCCAGCCACATCGGAACCGCCCAGTTGGGTCCACAGCGACGCAGTGCCGATGGCGGGGACACTGGCGTAGAGCGCGGGCTCAAAGGCGGTCTCTTCGTAGATGGCGCTGACGCCGGGCAGACCAGCCAGGGTACTGAGCGCCCTCGCGTCGGCGTGGGGCAGGCGAACAGCCAGGCCGTTGAAGGTGACCTGGTACGTATGCTCGATGACCGAACCGGCCAGCGCGTGCCCTATTTGGGACGCCACCAGTTGCTGGGCCTGCTCCAGGCTCTGCCGATAGCGAGCGGCCTGAACCGTTCCCAGGCGAATGCCTCGCGTGCCCGGGCTCTCGGCCGCTGCCACCAGCGCCAGAGGTGGATCCCCTAGCCGCAGAATGACCCGAGCGCTCCTCTCCTCACCCGGCACGGCCTGCTCTATCGCGCGGCCCGTGCCTATCCGCTCGCTGGCCAATAGGACGACTGAGATGAGGATCAGGGCCAAGGAGACGCGCGCGAATCGGGACACGAGTGCCCAGAGCAGATGGAAAACCGGGGAACGTCTACGTGTCATGGGCTGTCCTGGAGGACAATGTCTCGCGGAAGGCGCGCCCTGCGCCAGGCTCGGCCGCAACGCCCACCACATCCGCAATCTGATGCCCGAGAGCGCCCAACTGCAGGTGAGGTGCGTCTTCCGCCTGCAATCGTGTCTGAGCAACGCATGGCTTGGCCCCGAGAGAGACCGTGGGCCTAGTGAAGAGCCGGGGCTTCCCGCTCATCATGGCGCCCAGTATCCAGAGGTATCCACCCAGGGTTGATAGTTCTCCCACTTGTCGGCCAGGAAAGGCATGGTGGCAAGGAAGGCGCGCAACACCTCTGCCACGACTGCTTCGCGCTGCGCTACGGTCAGGCCGTGAGTCGCTCGGACATATGTGGCCGCCCGTGCATAGAAAAGGGGCAACAGAGCATCGGCAACCTTGTCGGGGTCCCCCTCGCCTCTGTTGTAGACCAAGGCGAATTCGAGCACCACTCGGGCCCAAAGGCGGGGCGAAAAGCCAAAGGCGGGCCGTGGCTGGGCAAGAGCATCGACAACTGCTCTCAGCGTCTCAGGAGACAGGACCATCTGCCATTGGGGAAGATACTTCGCCTGGCTGCGATACACGCTGTCGATGAGCACGTCCACACACTCTGGGGAAGGGATCAACCTGTCTGGCTGGCGCTGACCGTCAAAAGGGACAGGTCTCAGGGGTACTCTTTTCTGCCAGATGCGACGGTGGGTGGTGAGGCAGCGAAAGAGTGTGCCTACCATGTGCAAGAAACGCGCATCGGAGAGCGCCCCCGGCTGCCCGCCCCCCTCGCCACGATAACCCAGATCCACCTGGCTGAGGTCGATGTTCTCGGTCAGCGCCTGGATCGCCAGCCAGGCGTTGAAGCCAAAGCGAGCCACATCCGTTTCCCAAACGTCCCGCTTGGCCACCTCAGAGGCGAGACTGCCCGAGAGGCAGAACTCGCCAGCCAAGGGATCGCGTAGATCACGGTTGAAGAGCGTGCGCATGAAGGGGTAGACCAGATTGTCGGTGAGAGCGGCTGCGTAAGCACTGCGCTGATAGCACGCGACCGTCAGGTCCCGACCCTCGAGGACGGGATTCACCAACCGGGGAATCCATTCGGGGGTGATTCCAGGAGATCGAGCTTCGATGATGACACAGACCCTGACATCGAGCCGCCCTGCAGCCTCCAGGATGGCACGAATGGCTCGCCCTTTTCCCAGAGGGCCACGATAGACCGTGACCAGCTTCTGGACATTGGGGGAGACAAGCACTTCGCTCACCTGTCGAGCAGTGTTGTCCGAGGATCCCCCATCAGCGTTCATCAACACCACGCGGCGGTCGGCCAGATAGGTGTCGATTCCTGCGGCAATGGCCTCCACCACCTCGCCTATGGTCCGCCCGTTGCGGTGGCTGGGGATGCCCACGATGACATCGGCTCGCCCGATCTGGGCCAGGCGGCGCTTGGCCTCACCGCGCAAGGCACTTTCGTACATGAGCATACCCTTCCCGATCCTTCCCATACTCTATCACCTTAATCGAAGTATCATGGCTGAGGCAGTGATCGCTGCTCGTTCCGGGGTGGCCACGCCGTCCAGTACGTCCTCGATGGCACGCAAGACGGCTTCCTGGATATGGGAGTAACCCCGCAGGTTTGGATAGGGGCGTGCATTCTGCAACTGCTCGTCGAGAAACGCGCGGTACTCCTTGTCCTCGATGGCCAGCCGCAGGATGGAGCGGCGGGTGGGCAGCTGAAAACTCGCCCTACTCCACGCGGGCAGATGATTTGGCCCTACGGCAGTCGCGATATAGCGGGCCGCGATTTCCTGCCGGAAGGGGTCCTGGGCCACGACGCCCCAGGCCCACGAACGCGCCAGAGTGATGGGCTTCCCGTCAATGGTGGGGACCTGAGCGTATCGCGTCCTCTTTAGGATGGCCCGGTCGCGCTGGTATTGCAGCGAACCCGCGAGGGACATACCAGCTTCACCTGCGAGGTAGAACGCCCAGCAGTCTTCAAGAGTAGCCATGGTGCGCACCATGCCTGGCACGACCTCATTGTCCATGGCTGCGAGGTACTTGCGCAGGACGTTTGCCACGAGGCCAGTGTCCAGCTCCGGTCGCTCCGAGCCCTCCAGGGTTCCCCCCTGGGCAAAGTAGAGGAGCAAGAACGCATCTGCTGCAGATCCGTCGCCCTGGCCAGCAGGAAAGAGGTAAGTAGCCCTCGCCGCGATCAATTCATCCCACGTGCGAGGAGGCGCCTCGACCATTGCGCTGTTGTAGGCCAGAAAGACGATGTTGGCCCCAAAGGGCACAGCCAGTCTGTTTTCGCCGACGGTGACCGCCTCCAAAGCAAAGGGGAAAAAGTCATGCCACACCGCATCGGAAAGGAGTTCGTCAAGAGGAATGAGGATGTCCGAGTTCGCCAGCCTGTGCAGCTCAGACGTGTCAAAGACAACGATATCGGGCATTCGGGCGGGCACCACTGGTTGGGTGGCCAACAGAAAGTGGACAAGGCCCCCGGGGCCATAGGCTGCCTTAGGAATCACGTCGATCTTGACCTGAGGATTCTCTGCCATGAAGGTCTGGTTGAGCCTGCTCACTGCCTCAGCGGGTGGCTCATCGCCAAGGACCATTTCGGGCGGCAGCCACAAGGTCAATGTCACCGGAGTAGAAGGATCGATGGGAGTGCTAACCACTGCAGCCACCGTGGGAGCCGTCGTTGGACTTGGAACCGGCGTCTCAGGGGGCACAACAGGCGTGGGCGGGGGAGTGGGCGCTTGCAGAAGCGTACACCCCGCCAGCAAGAGCGCACCGTTGGCCAGAATGACTATGGCAACGCACAAGATCACAGCCCGATGTCCGTGTCCCCCTTCTGCCATGAGCCTCCCTTAGGAATGGATTCTGCGCGATCCCGCCGCTTCATCGCGGGGATCGTCCCCATCTCACTCCTATTATAGCACAGAGTTTGCATTCTGCGGGAAAAGTTGCTGCGACGGTCGAAAACCGCGGTGGCTTGGCATCGGGCGGGGTCGGGTGGTGCAGCCCAGGTTCGGGCAACACCCCCGTCGCGGTGCGGGCAAGACTACAGGACGTCGATCTACGATCGAGGGCAAGCCCTCAACATCGCGAGTGCGGGGAGATTGCCCAGTGGTTACCCCTTGGCGTGTCGTCGGCCTTGACATGGGCAGGTGGACGCCCAGAAAAGTTGACATCAAGAGCAACAAGTGATAGACTAGCTGGGTCAGGGACTGAACACGCGCTGGGTCTCCTGTCGTTCGTCCTTGGGGCTCCATGGCCTCTGCCGCTGGCCCGCGCTGCGACCGGGCACAATCGAGTCTCTTGGGCCTGTCTCCGACGGCGAGCGGAGATCGGCACTCCCTCGTGAAAGGAGAGCTTGGCAACCATGGACCTGGCCGCACTCATCCGCGACGTGCCCGACTTCCCGGTCGAGGGCATTCTGTTCAAGGATATTACGACCTTGTTGCAGGATGCCGACGCTTTCAGGGAGGCCGTAGATGCACTGGCATCAAGGTATGCCGATCGGGAGATCGGTCAGGTTGTGGCCATCGAGTCACGGGGTTTTCTCCTTGGGGCTCCGCTGGCCTACAAGCTGGGCGCAGGACTGGTGCCGATCCGCAAGGCCGGCAAGCTCCCTGCCAAAACCATCAGCGCCGAGTACAGCCTCGAATACGGCACGGCCACTCTGGAAATGCACGTGGATGCCATCCACCCGGGAGACAAAGTGCTGCTCGTCGATGATCTGTTGGCCACTGGCGGGTCTGCCAAGGCGGCGACCGATCTGATAGAACGTCTCGGTGGCGTGATCGTTGGTGTGGCCTTCCTGATCGAACTCGAGTTCCTCCAGGGCGCAAAGCAACTTGAGGGCCACGATGTTTTTTCGCTCATCAGATTCTAAGCATCTCAGGAGATCAAGCGATGCCAGAGCAAGATGATAGAGTGAAAGAGCTGGAGCGAGCGCGCGAGCGCTGCTTGCTGCAGATCGGGCGGCTCCGGGAGCAGATGCGGGCCGACATCGGGCGCGGCGTGTCTGGGGACGAGGATTCGGCCGATGCTGCTGCGGATATCTACGAGCGGACCAGAGTGATCTCCTTGATCGCGAGCCAGGAGACCAAGTTGCGAGCACTGGATCACGCCATTGCCGCGGTCAGAGCAGGCACCTACGGCATCTGTGAGATGTGCGGGCAGCCGATCCCGGAAGAGCGCCTGATGGTAGTCCCTGAGACGACCCTGTGCGTGCGTTGCGCCAGCAGAATGGAGCAGGGCATGCGTCAGGACCGCCATCGGGATCAGGATACGGAGCGGAAGCGGGGCCAGCGTCGCATAGATGATGACTGAGGCGCAGAGAGATCTGGCGATACGTAGGCGAAGGGCAGCTCTTCGGGAGTCGCCGCCTGCGGCTCCGACGAGTGGCCCCAGCGCAGCACCCTTTGCCCGACTCCATCTCCGCCTGACACAACCGCTCTCCCGGTCGAGCGTTTTCCGGCCGGAACAGCGGGCCAATGTCTGATGGCCTGGTCGCATGGCCAACTAACCGATAGTGTGACGACACGGGTGCGCATCAGCCGTCGAGGGCGACGATCATCACCCGCAGGTTCCGTTGATTTCCAGTCAGTTCCGAGGGAGGTATCAAGGATGAGCTTGATGACCCAGATCCGCTGGCATGGCCGCGGCGGACAGGGCGTGGTGACAGCGGGCGAACTCCTGGCCGAAGTTGCCATGGAGGAAGGCAAGTTCTTTCAGTCATTTCCCGAATACGGGGCAGAACGTATGGGGGCCCCCATCAAATCCTACACTCGCATTAGCGACGACCCGATCGAGTTTCACTGTCCCATTCTGGAGCCCGACGTAGTCATTGTGGTGAACTCGAACCTGTTGGGGGTGGTGGATCTCACGGAGGGGCTTGGCCCCAATGGAACAGCCATCGTCAACACCGATGAGTCCCCTGCTACCATCCGAGGGCGACTGGGCTTCCTTGGGGGCAAGGTATGGTGTGTTGATGCCAGCAAGATCGCCATGGAAGAGCTCGGGCGCGACATCCCCAGTACCATGTTGCTGGCGATCGTGGCCAAGGCAACTGGTATCATCGACCTGGACGTCGCCAAGAAGGTGGCGCGGCAAAGGCTGGGAGAGAGGCTGCGCTCTGACATCGTCGAGGCCAACGTGCGCGCCTTGCAGAGGGCCTACGACGAGTGTGTGGAAGGGTAGCGCGACTATGCAGCGTATCGCAGCGCTCCCGTCGCAGAATGGGCCCTCGCGGTCCGAGGTGCGTGGCACCTCGGCTTCATCTGACTATGGAGGTTGGCCAATGGCCCAGTACGAGACACCGCGGTTGGACCGCCCCTGGACCGAAGTGAACCCGGGAGGTGTCGTCCTCGAGCCGGGCAATTCGGTGACATACATTACGGGTACCTGGCGGGCCATGCGGCCGGTACGGGATACGGAGCAGTGCACCCAGTGTCTTATCTGCTGGATCATGTGCCCCGACGCCGCCGTTGCCATCGAGGATGGCGAGGTGACCGGCTTCGACCACGATCACTGCAAGGGCTGTGGCATCTGTGCGCAGCAGTGCCCGGTCAACGTCAAAAAGCCCCACTCCTTCACTGGCGATATGGGCAAGGTCATTCAGATGGTTCCAGAGAGTCGATTCGAAGGCTAGCTTCAGGTAACCCATCCCACAGGAGGGACCTTCTATGGTAGAAAGCAAGTACATGCCTCTGGACGGAGCCAACGCCGTCTCGCAGGCAATGCGCCAGATAAACCCGGACGTGGTGGCGGCCTACCCCATCACCCCGCAGACCGCCGTCGTGCAGCACTTTTCTCAATATGTCGCTGATGGCATCGTGGATACCGAGTTCGTGGCCGTGGAAAGCGAACACGCGGCCATGAGTGCCTGCGTGGGTGCGGCGGCGGCTGGCGCGCGGGTCATGACCGCCACCGCTGCCAACGGTCTGGCCCTGATGTGGGAGATGCTGTACATCGCCTCGGGCGTCAGGCTCCCCATCGTCCTGAGCGTGGTGAACCGGGCGCTTTCAAGCCCCCTGAATATCCATTGCGATCACTCTGACAGTATGGGCGCACGCGACGCGGGATGGATCCAGCTCTACGCGGAGACCGGTCAGGAGGCCTATGACAATACGATTCAGGCCGTGCGCATCGCAGAGCACCCCGAACTGCTCACCCCAGTGATGAGCTGCCAGGACGGCTTCATCACCGGCCACGGAGTTGAAAGGGTTGGGCTGCTTCCCGACGAGGCCGTGCGCGATTTCGTGGGCACTTATGAGGCCAGGTATTCTCTGCTCGACACGGACCACCCCGTAACCATGGGCGCCTGGGACTATACCGACTACTACTTTGAACACAAGCGCGAGCAGACAGAGGCGATGAATCGCTCGCTGCCGATAATAGAGGCCGTATGCGCCGAGTACGCCGAATTGTCTGGACGTCCTCAGCCGATCCTTGACATGTATGGGATGGACGATGCCGACTATGCTATCATCGTCATGAGCTCAAATGCCGGGACCACGCGCACGGTGACCCGCGCCCTGCGGGCCAGGGGCGTGAGAGCCGGCCTCTTGAAGCCGCGCGTGTTTCGGCCTTTCCCCGCAAAGCAGATCGTGGAGGCGATCGAGAACTGCAAGGCTGTGGCCGTGCTCGATAGGGCCATCTCCTTTGGCTCCCCTGGGGGATCGGGGCCCCTCTTTACGGACGTTGCCGCTGCTCTCTACAATCACGGCATCAGCGGGCCGATACTCATCGACTATATCTATGGTCTCGGCGGCCGAGACACCCTGCCGCCCATGATCGAGTCGGTCTACGACGATCTGCAGGCCATCGCCGCTTCTGGTGAACGGGGCGACATGGTTCGCTATCTGGGCCTGCGCGAGTGATCGGCAAAGTGCGCGAAGGGGAAAAGCCTGCCCTGTCCGCGAAAGCGTCCGTCGCTGGGAGACACGAGCAAGGAGAGAGTAATGGCTGAGAGAATACGCATAAGACTCCGAGATATTATAGACAACGAGGAGAGGCTGGCCCCCGGCCATCGTCTGTGCGCTGGCTGCGCCGAGCCGACCATCATCCGTCAGGTGTTACACGCCATCGACTATCCTGTGGTCATTGCCACCGCCACCGGTTGCATGGAGGTCTCGACGTCGGGGTATCCTTTCACCTCGTGGCGCGTGCCCTGGATTCACAGCGCCTTTGAGAACGCGGCCACCACCATATCTGGGATCGAAGCGGCCTATCGGGTCATGAAACGCACCGGCAGGATTCCGGAAGACACCGAGATAAAGTTCTTGGCCATCGGTGGCGATGGGGCCAGCTATGATATCGGGCTTCAATTCATCTCTGGGGCCCTCGAGCGAGGACACAAGTTCATCTATCTCTGCCTGAACAACGAGGCCTACATGAACACGGGGATTCAGCGTTCCAGCGCCACGCCGCGAGGGGCTCACACCACCACCACTCCGGTGGGCAAGGTCATCCCCGGCAAGCTACAATGGCGCAAGCCCTTTACCCGGATCATGGCCGCCCACGACATCCCCTACGTAGCCCAGGCTGCGCCCCACGACTACCGCGATCTGATGACCAAGGTCAAGAAGGCGGTGGCCGCCGACGGGCCCACCGTGCTCAACGTGCTCGCTCCCTGCCCCCGCGGCTGGCGACATGCCAGCGATCAGGCTATGGCCATCAGCAAGCTGGCCGCCGATACCTGCTACTGGCCCCTTTGGGAGGTCGATCAGGGCAAGGTGGTGGTCACCTACAAGCCCCGGGAAAAGCTGCCCGTGGCCGACTGGTTCAGGACTCAGGGCCGCTTCCGTCACCTGTTCCGCCCGGCCAACGCCTGGCTTCTGGAAGAGATCCAGGAGAAGATGGATCAGGAGTGGGAGCGGCTTCTGAGAGACGAGGCCTGCACTGCATAGGGCGGGGGAATGCGCATAGAGAGGGTAGCCGTGTCGCGGCTCTGATCACCAGTGACCGCGGGCGGGCAGCGATCGAAATGATGAGATGAGGCATGGATCCATACCTTCGGGGACATCAGACAGATCGGTCTGCTGGCAGAGGAGTGTTCACCACCGTCGAGCTATGAGAGGAGAACCCAATGATTGGACTTTTGATTCTGGTTTGCGTAGCCATTGTGGTGGCGATCTTGGGAGTCGTCATGCTCTTCGCATCTGCCAACACCTCCTTCGGCGTGGGGTTTCTGGTCCTGGCGTGTTTCCTGGCTATCATGGCGCGCCTCTTCCAGTCCGACTTTCAGACCCGTAGGCTGACCGAGGACTGACGACCAAAGGGCCAGGCGAGGCCCCGTTGCGTCCCACGCTGGGGCCAGCAAATAGGTTTGGGGACTTGGCCTTGCGCGCTCCGGCTCAGCGCTGGAGACCGCACGGGTAGTCACCGCGCGTGCAAGTTCGCTCCTGGGCAGGGCACGCTGCCCGACGAACTGTGCGCAGTGTCTGGCTGGAAGACTTCCAGGCCAAACTGGACGCGGAGTGGGAGCGCCTGCTGAGGGATGAGGCCCGCACTGCATAGGACCGGGGGATCGCAAACGGATAGGGTAGCCTGCGGTTGCAGGGCTACCCTCTGTTGCGTGCGCCGAATATGAGCCGACGCAAGAACAGCGGCAAGCACGTGCTCGCCGCTGTTGTACGCCCAACTTGCGTCTACTCGTCTGTGTCGTCGAAGGTGATCAGGTCGTACTCGAAGAGATACTCGGTGGGGTTCCATTTGACCATCTTCGCTCCATCGTAGTCGCTTGACAGAACGAGCCAGATCTTGGCGCCATTCGAGTAGTTCTCGTCAGCAGGATCCGGAAGGTCCATTGCGAGATCCTGGGAACCTGCCAGGTTGATGTTGCCACCGCCATTCGTCGTTCCTTCGGCGATCAAGGCACCAGGGTGGTCGCCGGGCCAGGGATCGGCATAGTAGATCAGGCTATAGGCGGTGTTTGGCTCCAGGCCGTGTCCGTTGAACAGGAAGCAAAACTCCGACCCCGACAGGTTGTACTTCATCTTGCCCCAGGCACCATCCTCGACGATTTCCCAGTTGGAGGGATCCTTCTCGTGGAGGTAGAGGTGGGCGACATTGGACTTGCCAGCCTCACCACTTCGTCCCCCCTTTCCCTCGGGCAGTCCCCCATCGTCTGTTGGCCCAGAGTAGACATCGCCGACGTTGGGCTTTCCGGCCTTGCCACTTCGCCCCCGCTCACCCTTCGTCGCCTTCGGCCCCCCAGCGATGACCGGAATCACCATGATCGCCAGCAGAGCTAAGGCTGTCACCAATACCAGCAGTGCTTT
>DATKWG010000007.1:0-7890 GCA_035529675.1 Anaerolineae bacterium | reverse complement strand
CCCTATGGCGATCAACTGGGCAAAGATGCAGCCCAAGATGGCATCGGCCAGCAGCCACGCAGCTATCGCTCGGAGGGCGTTGATTCCGCCCCAATGACCCGGTCCTGAGGCAAGGTATCCACAAACTGCAGCCCAAGTAGGTTCAAGCGAAATGGCAAGGCCGCCCCACGGCGCTTCGACTTCGATTCCCTGGTCGCGTCCCGGCGCGAGAGATGCCTGATCCAAGTGGACCTCCAAAAGAACCCGCTTGCCATCCCTATTGTACCACGGCGTGAAGTGAAACACCAAGAGCGCGTGCATGAGAGCATCCAAGAACCCCGTATGAGCTCCCGTCGCTGTCACTCTGAGCGCAAGTGCCCCGAGCTTCAGGGGTACAAGTGCCCCGAACTTCAGGGGTACAAGTGCCCCGAACTTCAGGGGTACAAGTGCCCCGAACTTCAGGGGTACAAGTGAAGGGTCTCAACTACACAAAACGCAGGTTCTTCGGCTTCGCTGCGCTACGGCTCACCTGTGACAACGATCGTTTTTCGATGCTCTCACCCTCCTGGAACTTGCTTTTCCCATGTTTCTGGTGTAGACTATAAGTAATGAGATCTGGGGGAAAGGATGCGAGCATGACAGATGAAGGCAAGGCAAAGGCGCTCGAAACCACCCTGGCGCAGATCAAGAGGCGCTACGGCGAGGGAGCCATCATGAAGTTGGGCGAGTCAACCAGCTTGAGCACCGAGGCCATTCCTACCGGTTGCTTGGCGCTGGACATAGCTCTGGGCATCGGGGGCGTCCCCAAAGGTCGCATCACAGAGATATATGGACCCGAGGCTTCGGGCAAGACCACCCTAACTCAACATATTATGGCCGAATGTCAGCGGCTGGGTGGCATTGCGGCCTTCATCGACGTTGAGCATGCCTTGGATGCCGACTATGCCGAGAGATGCGGGGTCAACATCGATGACCTGTATATCTCACAGCCCGATACCGGGGAGCAGGCGCTGGAGATCACAGAGGCCCTGGTGCGCAGCGGTGCGGTGGACGCGATCATAATAGACTCGGTGGCAGCTCTAGTGCCTCGGGCCGAAATCGAGGGCGATATGGGAGACGCGCACATGGGTTTGCAGGCGCGTCTCATGTCGCAGGCTTTACGCAAGCTTACCGGGGCCATAAAGCGAAGCAACACGGCGGTCATCTTCACCAATCAGTTGCGCATGAAGATAGGTGTGGTGTTTGGCAACCCAGAGACGACCAGCGGGGGGAGGGCACTCAAGTTCTATGCCGCTGTGCGGCTGGACCTGCGTAGGGCGGAAGCCATAAAGCAGGGGGGCGAAGTCATTGGCAATCGCGTTCGCGTCCGCGTCAAGAAGAACAAGCTGGCTCCTCCGTTCAAGGTGGCAGAGTTCGACATCATGTTCGACCACGGAATCTCTAAGGAGGGGAGCCTCCTTGATGTTGGCGTAGACATGGGTTCGGTTGAGAAGCGTGGCTCCTACTACTCTTACGGTGACATCCGCCTGGGTCAGGGTCGAGAGAATGCTAAAGCGTTCTTGCACGACAATCCGGAGACTGCCGCCAGACTCGAGAGCGAGATCCGCAGCCGCATCGGACTGCCACAACCTGGTAGCCACCACATGGTTGGGACCGATGCAGCAGCAAAGCCTGATACTGGCTAGACTTTCTTTGCTTCCTACAAGGGGACTGCCCTGGTGTGAGCGGGGCCACAGCCAACCACGTTCGCCACATCAATAGGTGTCCATTGGGAACGGTTGGCCGCTATGCTTGCCGCCAATGGTTTGAGTAGGTTGGAGGAGCTGCCGCAAGCTCCTTGACTGGGTCACTTTTTCTCTGAGCGAGAACTTTCGGACAATTGCATCTGACGGACCATGTTGGTCCCTTCAACCATTTGGCGCGGGTATAGAGAGGCAATGCTCTCCACGCGTTGCGGGCTGTGGCTTCGGCTGCGGCCCCTTGTTGTTGTTGGGAATCGGCACCGAGGCGGCTGCACGAGAGCATCAAGCATTCGATTCCGTGGATGGTGGGGCCAAGTGCTCGGTCAACCGGCGTTGGTGCAATCATAAGGGGACCAGCGAGCGACACAATGCCTGGTAAGATCACATCTCTTCGCCTGCAAAGGCACACAAGGGACAGAGTCAACGTCTCCTTGGACGGTCAATATGCTTTCAGCTTGCACGCAACGTTGGCGGCTGGCCTCCACAAGGGACAAGAACTGACCGACGAGGAGATCGACCAGCTCCGAGAACGAGATACGGGAGAACGCGCCTACGAAAGAGCGTTGCACTACCTGTCCTTCCGACCCCGCAGCGTGTGGGAGGTACGACGCTACCTTCGAAAGCGCGGCGTGGCCAGCGCGAGCATAGACCTGGCCCTGGGCCGGCTGCGGAGGGCTGGCCTTGTTGATGACGATCGGTTTGCCCGGTTCTGGGTTGAGAATAGGGAATCTTTCCGCCCCCGGGGAAAGCGGTCCCTACGCGCCGAACTATGGCAGAAGGGCATTGCAGCAGAGATCATTGACTCGGTCGTTGATGGTATCGATGAAGAGGCTAGCGCCATGAACGCAGCCAGGCGCAGAGCCCGCCGTCTGGGTCGATTGGATCAAGGAGAATTCCGGCGTCGCCTAGAGGCGTTCCTTCGGCGTCGGGGTTTCGGCAGCGAGGTCTCCCGAAGCGTCACCAGCCGCGTCTGGAACGAGTCCGCCGGTCAGCAGGAGACCAACCTGGAGCAACGGGCATGGCCCGATAATCGATAGATCTTGAGAAAGGACGTGGAAACATGGAGCTTGGAGGGACTTTACTTTGGATCGTAGGTTTTGTGGGGGTAGTTGCCAGTTTCGTGTTGGGCTACGTGCTGCGCAATCGACTTGTCGGGAAGGGCGTTGCGAAACTTGAGGAGGAGGCGAACCGAAGGCTCAGTGAGGCTCGCACCCGGGCCGTGGAGTTGGAACTGGAGGCCAAGAACAGGGCGCTCGAGCTCCTACAGGATGCGGAGGCCGAGAACAAGCTTCGTGTCAGGGAACTGAACCGACAAGAACATCGCCTGCAAAACCGTCAGGAGAACGTTGACCGTCGGATAGATGCCCTCGAGGCGCGGGAGCGGAAGCTGGAAGACCTCGGGCTGAGGCTAGACCGACGCCAAGGTGAGCTAGACAAGGTCTGGGATAGACACACCGCTGAGTTGGAGCGTATCTCGGGTCTCACACAGGAGGAGGCCAAAGCGCTCTTGCTCCAGCAAGTCGAGGAAGACACCCGATTGGATGCTGCGCGGACTATCCGCGAGATCGAGGACGAGGCGCACCAGGAGGCAGAGAGCAGAGCGCGCGAGATCATCACCATGGCCATCCAGCGGGTCGCCTCGGACCAGGTGGCAGAAACCACCGTCTCGACGGTCGAACTGCCCAGTGATGAGATGAAGGGGCGCATCATCGGCCGCGGCGGGCGCAACATTCGCACGATCGAGCACGTCACCGGCGTGGACCTGGTCGTCGATGACACTCCCGGCGCAGTGATCCTCTCCAGCTTTGACGCGGTGCGCCGAGAGATCGCCCGCATCGCACTCAACCGTCTGATCCTTGACGGACGCATTCACCCGGCACGCATCGAGACAATGGTGGCCAAGGCCCGAGAAGAGGTTGAGACGACGATCAGAGAGCAGGGTAAACGCGCAGCCTTTGATCTGGGTATCCACGATCTCCATCCCGAGATCATCAGACTCCTGGGACGTTTGCATTACCGCACCAGTTATGGGCAGAACGTGCTTCAGCATTCGGTGGAGGCAGCACAGCTTTGCGCAATCATGGCGGCCGAGCTGGGCGCCGACGTGGATCTCGCAAAGAGGGCTGGCTTGCTGCACGACATCGGCAAGGCAGTGGATCATGAACTCGATGGCCCACACGCCGCTATTGGGGCTGAGATCGCCAGACGCCATGGGATTGACGAGACCATCACAAATGCAATAGCCGCCCACCATGCCGAGACCGAACAGCTCACCCTGGAAGCTGTACTGGTCCAGGCGGCGGACGCCATCTCTGGAGCGCGACCTGGCGCAAGGCGAGAATCCCTGGAGGCCTACATCAAGCGAATCAAGGCCCTGGAACAAGTAGCCAACTCTTTTGAGGGCGTAGAGACATCGTTTGCTATCCAGGCGGGACGAGAGATCCGCATCATCGTCAAACCTGACGAAATCGATGATCTTGCGTCCATTCGGCTATCCCGTGACATCGCCAGAAAGGTTGAGGAGAGCCTACATTATCCTGGCCAGATAAAAGTGACGGTCGTTCGCGAAACACGGGCGACAGAATACGCCAAGTAGCCTGTGCTGGGGTCTGTTGCTCGCCATTTGGCAGCTACGCGCTGGAGGCAGTCTTGCCCTTGACACTCACATCCGTCCGAGATTGAGGCTTGTACCCCGTATGGGGCACTTGTAGCCCTTACGGGGCACTTGGCGCAATACGCAACCGAAGCAAACGGCGCAGAAAGGGACGGTGTCCATGGAAATCCTCAAAGTATCCGCTCGCTCCAGGTCTACGGCAGTTGCAGGCGCCATCGCAGGAGTCGTCCGTGAAAAGGGCCGGGCCGAGGTACAGGCGATTGGTGCGGGGGCTGTGAATCAGGCGGCCAAGGCGGTGGCCATCGCCTGCGGCTACCTCGCGCTTGATGGCATCGACGTGATCTGTATTCCCGCATTCACAGACGTGATGATCGGAGATCAGGAAAGGACAGCGCTAAAATTCATCGTTGAGCCCAGATGACCCGCAGAGCAGACCTGCACATTCACACGGCCTTCTCTGATGGGCTCCATACGCCCGCCGAGATCGTCGAGATGGCTCGCGCCGAAGGACTGAGCGTCATCTCCATCTCTGATCACGCTTGCGTTGATGGAGTCCCGGAAGCGATCCAGGCGGCGACAGGCACCCAGGTTCAGGTTGTCCCAGGTGTGGAGATAAGCACCGAGGTCGATGGCCTGGAAGTGCACATTCTGGGGTACTGTGTGAACCATGCCAGCCCAAAGCTTCGCACCGCCCTGTCCCGAATCCAAGACCTGCGTTTGGAGCGGGCAAAGGAGATGCTAATCAGACTGCGTGCCCTGGGCGTGGCCATACCCCTGGAGCAAGTCCAAGAGCTTGCCGGACACGGCGCACTGGGCAGGCCCCATCTCGCCATGGCCATGGTAGAAGCACATTTTGTGAGCTCGGCCCAAGAGGCTTTTCAGCGATATCTGGGCCGTGACAGACCAGCCTACGTGCCTCGGTCCAAGACAACGCCGGCTGACGCCGTTCGCCTGATTCGTGCTGCCGGAGGGGTTCCCGTGCTGGCTCATCCGTGGCGAATAACTCCAATGCTACCAGGTCTGGTTGCCGAAGGCTTGATGGGACTAGAGACCTACTACACGGGGTACAGCCCAGAGATGACCAACTGCTTGGTCGAACTGGCCCGCAGTTACGGTCTGGTGTGTACCGGAGGCAGCGATTTCCACGGCCTGGCCCTCCTGCCCAACAACCGCCTGGGCCAGGTTCATGTGCCTTTGGAGTGCGTGGAGGCTCTGCGCGACCGCCATCGCCTTCTCGTCGAAGCAACCTAGCAGATGCTGGCTGGTTGGCTGTCCGCGGATCGGAGGGGGCTTCTTCTCGCCGCATTAGGTGGACTTTTGCTGTTTGCTTCCCTGTGTTGTCTGCCGTTGAGAACGACGTTGGCACACATTGGTGGGACGACGTCTGGGTCTGCTCGGCCGCGGTGGAGGTTCCCTGCCCTGCGATCTCTCCTTTCTCCTGTTTCTCCGGCTTGCCCCCTGCTCAGACGACGGGTGACGGAGTCCGGGTGCGCCCTATGGTCTTGCAGAGCTCTTGGCGGGCTCGGCACGCCCTCCCGCGCTTTCGTCACCCTTATCGCCGGCCCTTCCTAGGGACTCGACAGTCTGGGTTTCGGCCCTGAGCGACTCTCCGTGTCGTCTCAAGGACTGCGCGTCGCTCGGCACCTTGCCCGCGATCTGAGTCTTGCCGCCCCGTCGTTGGGCGCCGGGGGGACTTGATCCTCTGGTGGCAGAAGACCGCGCCTTGGCATCCTGACCGCCTGGTCGTTCCTCGCCCAACGCATCTGCCTTGTGATCGGGCACGCGTTGGGCCCTGGCCGCAAGCTGCTCTGCCGTCAACTCCACGGTGGAACCATCCTCCAGCAGCACATTGACCGACTCGGCCAGCGCGCTGACGCTGATGACTTTGCCTGTGCCATAGGGAGTCGTGATCGTCCTCCCCACCTTGGGCAGCCTTTCTTTGACCTCCTTATAGAAGTCGTTCTCGTATCCCAAACAGCAAAGCAATCGGCCGCAGAGGCCAGATATCTCCATCGGGCTCAGGGGAAGCTCCTGCTGCTTGGCCATGCGAATGGATACGGGGCAGAACCCCATAAGCCATGTGGCACAGCAAACCGGCCGGCCACATTTGCCCAGCCCTCCCACGATCTTGGCCTCGTCGCGCACACCGATCTGGCGCAGCTCGATGCGAGTCTTGAAGACGCGGGCCAAGTCTCGAACCAGCTCGCGGAAGTCAACTCGTTGCTCAGACGTGAAGAAGAAGGTCAGCCGAGAACCATCATAGTTGTATTCGGCGCTGACGATTTTCATGGGCAGATTCAGTGTGACAACCTGCTCCTCACACTTTGCCACAGCCTCAGCTTCCTGGCGTCGAAAACGCCATGAGTCCAGCAAATCGGCCGTCGCGGCGTGGGCCAAGATCGGCTTGAGTTCCCCGACGATGTCCCCGTCGCCAACCTGGCGCCGGGTCATGGCCACTTGACCCAACTCCTTGCCATGAACAGTTTCGACTACCACATAGTCGTTGACCACAAGGTCCTCGATATCGCCAGGAGAAAAGTAGTACACCTTACCAGAGCCTCTGAACTTGACTCCACACACTATCGGCATTGCCCCGTCCCCTCTCTGGAATCTCTTCTAGATGGGCCTGATCCGCTTCCAACTGAGGAGCAGAACCTCTAGAAGGAGCCTGGCATTGACATTCTGTTCCATCTGCAGCAGAGCGACCTCTGTGCCGCGAGTTGCCATCTTGGCGCTGGCCAAGCCACATTGACTTGCCTGCTCTCGCAGAGTATCCAGACGGTCGATGTTCACCACAAGTTCCTCACATCCAGTGCAAATGAGCATCATGTCTCGCCACCATGTCTGCCACAGCCGAAGGACGCCGGCCACGTCCCCATGTCTGCTAAGCCGCTCTGCACCCTGGATCCTCGCGGCACGCCCCTCCCTAAGCAGGCTCTGTAGTTCTTTGATGCTACGTTGCCTCCCGGCCAGAATCGACGGGTCCTCCGTTGCCGAGATGGCCCATCCAATGCGACCGCCCGACACCTTTGATAGGAGCCTGGCCAGGTCAGGGCGCTCATGCCAACGGTCGATCAGCGCGCTCTCGATCTGCTGGCGGGGCACTCCTCGCAGAGGCAGCACTTGACAGCGGGAAACGATGGTCGGGAGGAGCAAGCTGGCATCGATGGCGGTGAGGATTAGCACTACTCGCGAAGGCGGCTCTTCCAGTGTCTTGAGCAAGGCGTTGGCAGCTTCGACCGTGGCAGCCTGAAAATCAGCGATGATGCCGATCCGCTGCCGCCCCTCATAGGGCGAAAGGGCCAGTTGGCGCTGTAACTGGCGGATTTGATCGATCTTGATGCTGCCATTGCCTGACTCAACCAGGAAGACGTCTGGGTGGGTGCCTCGGGCTGTCTTGAGACAGGCCCTGCAGGAGCCACAGGGCGGTATGTCGCCCGTGCAGTTCAGCGCGGCTGCCATCTCCTTGGCCAGATGGGTTTTCCCAACATTTGCCGGGCCAGTGAAGAGATAAGCATGGGCAACTCGTCCGGTCTCAATCGCTCGTTGGAGCAA
>DATKWG010000006.1:0-11794 GCA_035529675.1 Anaerolineae bacterium | reverse complement strand
GCTGCCCGCTCGATCTCGCGCATCTCCTCTGTCGTCACCAGCTTCATGGCTCCGGCCTCCGTCTGATCACCATCACCCGGATTGTAGGCCGGGGCCGCACAGGTGTCAATGCTGCCCCGGCCTCCCTCGCTTCTTGCAGGGGGACGCCATGCCGTGCTAGAATGCCCGCCGGGAAAGTGGAAACTGTTGGTCGGTAGTCCCTTGAGACCGAGGCTTGCAGCGCCAGGAGGACGACAATGGGCGACGACGAAGTGCGCTGGCTGCGTGTGTCGGCAGCGCAGATCAAGGTTGGTGACCGGATCGGCGAGAACCTGGACAGGATCCTGACCATGATGAGGCGCGCTGCGAGCGACGGGGTCGAGATGGTGGTCTTTCCAGAAACGTGTCTCACTGGGTACAGTCCTGATGTCGGGCATGGGCGCGACAGGGCAGAGTGGCTGGACATCCAAGAGAGCTTGCAGGCCGTTGCTAGATTGGCCTCGGAACTGGGCATCTGGGTGACCGTGGGTACGGAGGCGTGGGATGGCCAGGCCTGGCTCAATCGCCTCCAGGTCTACTCTGACAAGGGGCAGCCAGTGGCCACCTACGACAAGGTGCATCTCACGCCAGATGACATGGCCTACTATCGCGCGGGCGCGATCCACACAACCTTTGAGATGAAGGGCATCAAGATCGGGCTGCAGATCTGCTATGACGTGCGCTTCCCCGAGGGGTATCGCTCGCTTCTCGCTCAGGGGGTCGAGGTGGTTCTGCAGGGCTTTTATGCTGCGGGCCGCGATACCTGGAAGCTGCCGGTGATGGGGTGCCACTTGCGCTCTCGCGCTGCAGAAAGCGGTTGCTTCCTGGTGGTAGCCAACGTGGCTGGCCCGTTGCAGTTCGTGCTCTCGCAGATCGTGGATCCCTCGGGGCTGCTGCTGGGGCGGGCCAATCAGGACCGGGAGGAGCTGGTAACGGCGGACCTCGATCTCAGCCTGGTTGGCGAGAGCATGGTTCGCCAAGACTGTTTGACGCGCTTCAGGCATGAATGGATGGCCTGATAGCCTTGGAAGGACATCAGCCGGCTAGGGATACACCGCAGCCTTGAGCACTCCGTCACTGTAGTCGCGCACCATGCGAAAGGCTGCGTCGGCCTTCTCCAAGGAAAAGCGGTGGGTGATCATGGAGCTCAAATCGATCATGCCGCGCTCCACCAGGGCGATGGCTCTGGGGTAGGTCAGCTTCATGCGTCGATCCAGCTTGATGGTCAGTCCCTTGCGCCGCACGAGATGATGGGTCATCACCAGGCGGTCTTGGGGGGGAATGCCGATGAGCACCACGGTTCCGCCTCGTCTGACCATCTGAGCGGCTTGCTCTTGTGCCGACAACGTGCCAGCCACCTCGATAGCCACATCCACCCCGTGGCCACCCGTGCATTCGGCGGCCCTGACCGCCAGGTCATTCTCGGGAGACAGGGGGATGCCACCCAAGTCGGCCGCCAAATCCCTGCGGTAGGCCAGGGGCTCCACAGCCAAGACCCGGGCGGCTCCGGAGATGAGGGCGAGCTGAACGAGTAGGAGCCCAATCGGGCCACATCCAACGATGGCCACGGTCTCTCCCACCCGCAACCTGCCCAGGTCCCAGGCGTGAATGGCCACGCCAAGTGGCTCTAGCAGGGCTCCGTCATCGGCGGTAAAGCCGGCCGGTAGCGGATAGAGGCACTCTGGCCTGTAGGTCATGTATTCCTGTAGTGCCCCATCCATGGGGGGCATGCCCGCGAAAAGCAGGTTCGCGCAGAGGTTCGGGTTGCCCTCTCGGCAGTAGCGGCAGCGCCCACAACTGACCGCCGGGTCAACGGCCACCAGGTCGCCTGGACGGATGCCCTCCACGCCTGGGGGCACTTGCACCACCTCGCCGCAGAATTCGTGCCCCAAGACCAGCGGTTCATGGCTGATGGTGTCGCCGATGCGACCATACTCATACCAGTGTAGGTCGGAGCGACATATGGTAACCGACCGTATGCGAAGGAGCACCTCGCCAGATCGAGGTCGGGGCATCGGCTCGTCCGCTATGCGCAGATCGTGCTGTCCGTATAGCTTGAGTGCTCTCATCCGTTCTCCCTGGTCGAGACAGGATTATCGGGAATTGGGCGAGACAGCTCCCGCGAGGTGATGCCCAGGTTGATGAGCGTGTGCGACGTTCGACTAAAGGAGAGCAGCCGCCACCTTGCGGATCCCCTCGACGATGAGATCGGCGTCCGCGAGAGTAAAGGTCTGATCGATGGACAGCATGATAGCCCGTCCCAGATAGTCCAGTGAGCGTGGGCATTGATCGGGCGAGTAGCCCACAATATCGCCCTTGTAGAAAGGGCTCTTCCACGGGGCCCGCCGCTCTTGGGCGAGGCCGCTCATCAGGAAGGGCCAATTGCTGTAGATGTGTCGGTCAGGGATCGTGTTGTCATAGACTGTGCCGCAGGAGATATTCTCTGCATCGAGGGCCGTGGAAAAGCGTCGGGCCGTGTCAGCATCAGCCGCAAAGAAGGTGAAAGTGATGGCGCAGTCGCCCTCCGGGTCAGGCACGTCCTGCAGGGTGATCCCATCCAGGTCAGCTACTCCTTTGGTGATGCGCCGCTTGATCTCGCGGAAACGCTCCAGAAGGGGATCGAGACGCCCGAGCTGAGCCAGGATCAGGGCTGCCGACAGCTCGGGGAAGCGGTAGTTTTCGCCAGAGAGCACAAAGCCATATCCCCGCGTGCCGATGCCCTCCCAGAACCGGGCTGCGCAGTCGTGGTGCATGCGGCCTCGATCGTACGCGTCCAGATCGTCGGTGGCCATCAGCCCGCCCTCTCCGGCGGTGACGATCTTGTATTGCTGAAAGCTGAAGCACCCCACCTTACCGAGCGTTCCCAGCAGTCTTCCCTTGTAGCTCCCGCCATTCGATTGGGCCACGTCCTCCACCACGAAGACGTTGTGCTTCTTGGCAACGGCCATGATCTCGTCCATGCGGGCCGGCACACCGCGCATGTGCACGGGCATGATAGCCTTGGTGTTGGGTGAGATCTTGGTCGCCAGGTCGAGGGGGTCCATGTTAAGCGACGCATCCACCTCGCAAAGAACGGGCACCGCGCCAGCAGCGATGACCGCCGCAGGAGTGGCTACAAAGGTATACGCGGGGACGATTACCTCGTCACCGGGGCCCACGTCCACACCATACATGGCGCATATCAAGGCGGCCGTGCCACCGTTCACTGCCAGAGCGTAGCGGCGTCCGAGGCGTTGGCGGTACCACGCCTCAACCTTGGCCGCCTCCGACTCTTCTGCTCCCTCCTTCAAGAACCTGAAAAGCCGCTTCTTCTTGAGGACATTGACCACTGCGTCGATCTCTTGCTCAGCTATCTGGTCAGATCCATGAAAGCCACCCCGCAAAGGCTCCGACCTGACCGGAGTACCACCATCAAGGGCCAGTTTCCAGTTCATGAACGCTCCCCCCGGCAGATTGCCTGTCCCACGCAGTCCAGTAGAGAATCACGTCAGTGCACAGAAACCAAGTCTTGTCAGACCATAGCACTCCTCTCTCATCTCCTGAAAGCGGCCACGATCGCTGCAATGTGCTCGGGGCTCGTGCCGCAACACTCGCCAACCACCCGCGCCCCAAGGCATAGTGCTTCCAGAGCATCCTTGGCCGCGACGACTCGATGAGCACACTCCCATAACCGACTCTCGACGCGATTATACTTTTTCAGAGTGGCTTTGACAAGCTTCTCCTTTCCGTGGGCTCGACCGGTGCCCGGCGAATCGGGGCTTCGCGTCAGCCGGCCAGGCAGGCGACCCGCTTCCTGGCGTAGGTGCAATTGACCCTTACCCCGAAGCGTGCTACACTTTTTCGAGAGGTTTGCCGGGAGTAGGATAGTTGCGCGTAATTGCGGGCCAAGCCAAAGGGCGAAAGCTGTTGCGGGTGCCAGGCTCTGAGACCCGTCCCATATCCAGCAGGGTCAAGGAGGCTCTGTTCGACATCTTGGGGAGCGATATTGAGGGGGCAGCCTTCCTCGATCTGTTTGCCGGGACAGGCAGCGTGGGGATCGAGGCCTTGAGTCGAGGCGCGAGCAAGGTGGTGTTCGTCGATCGTTCGCGCAAGGCGATCGATACCGTGCGTCGGAACCTGCAGATCGCTGGGCTGGGTGGGCCAGCTGAGGTCATCCACAGAGATGTGTTCCGTTTCCTTCAGATGACACCTGCTACCCCCTTGTTTGACTACATCTACGTCGCTCCGCCCCAGTATCAGGACCTCTGGGACAAGACCCTGTTGGCCTTGAACGACAAACCCCTTCTTGCGCTGGATGGCCTCATCATCGTGCAGATGCATCCCAAAGAGTTCCATGAGATAGACACGCCCCGCCTGCAACCGGTCCAGGAGCGCCGCTACGGCAGCACCTTGCTTTGCTTCTACCGACATCGCACGCTTGTCGCGTACTGAGCACGCGCGTGTCCAAGTTTGAGGAGACGTGGCACAACAGGCCACAGATCGATCACTGGAGGGAGCGACGATGTGGGTGGATGTTCGGCCCGGAGATGTCGTATCTCTGCGCAAGTCGCATCCCTGCGGCACCAATGAGTGGACGGTCACCCGCATCGGCGCCGACATTGGTCTCAAATGTCACGGTTGTGGGCGTCACATCATGCTTACTCGCGGCCTGTTCAACAGACGCGTGAAGAAGTTCATATCGCGCGTCCAACGAGCTGGCGGAATCGTGCCATCAGATGATTGAGCCTGGCCATCCTTGGTCGCCGAGCGCAGGTATGCAGGCTTGACCCTGGGTGGCGGAGACGTCCGGCGCTCTCGATGCTGAAGTCGGTTCCTCGGCGTCCACCTTGTCTGGCTTTGACGGAGCTTCCATGTACGCCCTCGATGATACCATCGCTGCCATTTCCACCCCTATCGGCCAAGGTGGAATTGGGATTGTACGGATGAGCGGCCCAGAGGCTCTGGCCATCGGCCTGGGTCTCTTTGTGCCGGCAAGGCGTGGCATGACGAACGGCGTCGAACCCAACCGCCTCTACTATGGGCACATCGTCGATCCACATACAGGGCGGGTGGTCGATGAGGTGCTGCTGTCCCATATGAGGGAGCCTCACACCTATACGCGTGAAGCTGTCGTGGAGATCAACGCCCATGGCGGCGTCGTTCCCCTCAGAGAGATCCTCGCTCTCTGTTTGGCCTCAGGGGCGCGCATGGCCCACGAAGGTGAGTTCACCTTGCGGGCCTTTCTGAATGGCCGTGTCGACCTGGCCCAAGCCGAGGCCGTTCTGGACATAATCTGCGCCAAGACCGAGGCCTCGTTGCGGGTGGCCGTGGGCCAACTAGGGGGACGTCTCTCGCAGGAGGTACGAGCGATACGTGGGAGACTGGTTGACCTGCTGGCCTACCTGGAGGCCAGCATCGACTTCCCGGAAGAGGACATACCTCCGCGTCAGATGGGACCCGACCTGGAACAGGCCAGGAAGGAACTGTCCGATTTGCTGGCCCAGGCCGGCCAGGGTATGGTCTACCGTGGGGGCGTTCGCACGGCCATTGTCGGGAGACGCAACGTGGGCAAGAGCAGTCTGCTCAACAGGCTGCTTCGCAGTGACCGCGCCATCGTGACTCCAATCCCCGGAACCACGCGCGATACCCTGGAAGAGACCATAGACCTCCAAGGGATTCCCCTGGTCCTGGTTGACACGGCGGGCATAGGTCGGACAGTCCATGTGGTCGAACGGATGGGGATGGAGCGCAGTCGTCGCTCGATCCAAAGCGCAGACATGGTGCTCCTGGTGGTCGATGGAAGCCACCCCCCCACAAGAGCCGACCACGAGGTGGCCAGCTTGATCGGCGGCAAGACGGCCATCGTGGTGGTGAACAAGAGCGACCTGCCCCCGGCTTCTGGTCATGCTCAAGTGTTGCCTGAGGCACCCCATGTTTGCCTGTCCGCGCAGACCGGCGAGGGCATTCCGGTTCTGGAATCGCTCGTCTTGGAGACCATATTCGCCGGCAAGGTGACCACCAGCAACGAACCCATGGCCAGCAATCCACGACACCGCGACGTGTTTCGGCGGGCGCTGGAGCACGTTCTGGAAGCTCAGGAGGCTCTCTCCCAGGGTCTGCCGGCCGATCTGGTCGCAATCGACGTAGCTGAGGCCGTGAATGCCCTTGGCGAGATCACTGGCGAAACCGCCAGCGAGGATCTGCTGGACACGATCTTTGGCAGTTTCTGCATCGGGAAATAAGGCGGAGGCAGCCCCATTGAGATTGGCCATCGTCTGCTCCTGGTTGAATCAATATGGGGGCGCTGAACGGGTTCTGGAGGTGATCCATGATATGTATCCCCAGGCACCCGTCTACACCTCCATCTACTGGCCGAGCGCGCTTCCCCAGCGCTACCGCTCGTGGGACATTCGACCCTCTTTCCTCAATCGCCTTCCTTTCATCAAGCGATGGCACCGACCTTTCTTGGCCCTGTATCCGCTGGGCTTTGAGAGCCTTGACCTGCGCGACTATCACGTGGTCCTGAGCGTAACCAGTGCGTTTGCTCACGGTGTCATCACCTCTTCGGGTACTCAGCACGTCTGTTACTGCCTCACCCCAGCCCGGTTTCTTTGGAATTACCACACTTATGTCGAACGCGAAGAGCTGGGCCGCCTGGAGCGCCTTGCTTTGCTCCCCGTCTTGCAGAGGCTGCGACTGTGGGACCGATCCGCAGCCGAAAGGGTAGACCAGTTCATCGCCATCTCCACCACCGTTCAGCGCCGCATCAAAAAGCACTATGGACGCGACTCGCAGATCATCTATCCTCCGGTCAGAACCACATACCCAGATCAGTACTGCGAGCCCGAGGACTACTTTCTCATCGTCTCTCGGCTGGTGCCCTACAAGCGCATCGATCTCGCGGTGCGTGCGTTCAACCAGCTGGGGCTGCCTCTGAGGATCGTCGGAGACGGCCGAGATCGCGCCGTCCTCGAGGCCATGGCCAAGGCCAACGTCCAGTTCATGGGGCATCTGAGTGATGTCGAGGTGAGAGAGCAGATGGCCCGGTGTCGCGCTTTCGTGTTCCCTGGCGAGGAGGACTTTGGGATAGCGCCGGTGGAGGCCATGGCCGCCGGGCGTCCGGTCATCGCCTATGGCGCTGGCGGCGCGCTGGATACAGTCACAGAGGGAGAAACGGGGACCTTCTTCCGCGAGCCCAGTCCGGACGCGCTCGTCGAGGCTGTGGCCCGCTTGGAACGGTATCGCTTTGACCCCGACCATCTGCGCAGCCACGCCCGGCGGTTCGGCGTCGCCAGGTTCGAGCGGGAGATCCGCACTACCCTGGACAAAGCTCAGCAACTGGCTCGTCGGTAGTGCTTTCGCGGCTAGACCCCGCGATAGGCCATCGTCTGTTCTGCGCTCAGATCGCGCTCGTGCAAGCCGAGAAGCCGCGTTCCGCTGGCCGACGCACGTGAGTCTGGCAAGAGCAAGAGAGCCACTCCCCACGCGTGGAGGAGTGGCTCTTGGGTCTGATCTTCCCGGCCCGTACTCACGTCAGAAGTAGCGCGCCCAGGTTCCGTCATTGTACAGTACAAAGATCCCTTGGGTACTGCTCCAGAGCATCAGGCCGCCCTCGAAGGCCTGCACCGAGGCAGAGAAACCGCGTTCCTCGGTTGTCCCCCAGCCCAGCCCGTTGCGGATATCCAGGCTGCCACGCCAGATCTTGCCAAAGCCGCGTTTGGGCTGATAGTAGCCCGCAGGGGGCACATAGAACCCACTCCATTCCGGCTCGGCGGAGGTCCAGGTGTCGTCATAGCCCTGCCAAGTGCCGGTGTTATAGAGCACGTAGATGTAGGTGGTATCTTGCCGCCAGAACATATAGCCTCTCTCAAAGAACTCCGCTCCGGCCCATATGCTCTTTTCGATCTCGGTGGGGCAGCCCAACTTGGTCCTCACGTTGCTGTAAGTGTTCCAGATCCGCCCGAACCCCAGGACGGGAGTGATGGCGCAGCCAGATGGCACTGTGGGCCCTGGGGTTGGCCAGACCGCATCTCGTCTGACGAACTTGACTGCGTCAAAGCCGACGAAGCGGGTGGCATAGGTCTCGCCCGTGTTGTCGCCCAGAAACACGTACTCGCCCGCACCCCCTGAAAAGTAGTAAGTCCCCAGGGTGACCCACTGATTGTAGTATATGTTCTGGTTCACCACCTTGTTGGTGTGTGTGCCGCCGTGGTAGACAGAGTAGGTCGCGCTCTTGGAGCCGTGATAGCGACTGGCGATGTAGACGAACACCTCCCAGTTGCCTGCGGATGGCACGTAGGGGAACCATTTGGCCCAGTTGTGGCGCTGGGTGCTGCCGTTCCAGGTCCAGTAGAGGTGGCCGCGGTAGCCGGTGTTGCGACCGTACCAACTGCCGCTAGGCCCTCCCCAGACAAAGTTGGAGTCTCTGTTGTCCACGATGATCTCTTGGGCAGCCACGGCGCCACCGGACCAGTTCACGATGCAGACGGCGGTTCCTCCCTGCTCAAAATACTCCACCTTCACCTGGTGAGTGCCAGCACCCAGGTAGATCGTACCATAGTGCGTGGTGCGCGACTGAGCATACCACCTGTCGATCACGATGGTGCCATCGACCCAGAGACGCACGCCATCGTCCACGGTGGCCGAGAAGGTGTAGGTTGCGCTGGAGGCAAAGGACACGCCGCTGGTCCAACGAGCGGAAAAGTTGTCCGCATTCACTCCAGCGGCCGGTGACCCATAGCCCCAGTCGAAGTTGATGGACGCATCGGTGCGCACCAGGGCGGCGCTTCCACCTAGCGAGGTGTTGTTGTAGTACTCGCCAGTCCAGGCCCCCGCGGCACCCTCTGTGCTCCACCACACCTTGCAGACAGCGGTCCCCGTGTTCTCATAGTACTCTACGCGGAGACTGTGAGAGCCCGCACCGAGATACTTGCTCGCACTGTACGTAGTCGCGGGTTGATCTCGCCATTGGTCAATGACGAGCTGCTCATCCACCCAAAGGCGCGCTCCGTCGTCGGTGGTCACGCTGAATGTGTAGGTGGCAGCATTAAAGTAGACGTAGTTGGTCCATCGGGCCGAGAACTGGTCAGAGTTCACCCCCGTGCCCGGCGAGCCATGGCCCCAGTCAAAGTTGACGCTGGCATCATCCCGCACCAGAGCGGGAGCCCCCACCAGGCTGATGTTGTTGTAGTACTCGCCGCGCCAAGACGGGGACGAGTCTGCAACTGCTGTGGGACCAGGCCCAAGCATGGTTGATAACAAGAGCACAGCTATCAAGGTCGCTTTGACGAGCGACCGTGCGAGGCGTCTATCAGGATTCCTCATCTTACTCACGATCGTCCCCCTTTCCACCTTGGCCGCCAATCTGAGGGCAGCGTCGTCGCCACTTTCGCCGATCCACGAAGGAGATTGCAGCACTGGCCGATCTTTTCGCATAGGGTCGCGGTCATCCGCAGCCGCTATGCATATTATAGCATGTCTGTGTGTCTTTTGCAATGCGTCGCTGTGGCAGGGTATTGAAGGGCATCCCTGACCCCGCCAAAGCCCAAGCGCGCTGGACGCATCAATCACTCAGATACTCGACGCGCACAATACGCCCGCCACGCACCAATGCTTGGAAGTGTCGCTGGGTCTTGGCATCGATGAAGCGGACGCCATCCACCGTTTCCTCTTCGGCCATCAGTCTCAGGCCAGGGTCCGCGAGCCCATTCTCCTCGATCTGGGCCAGTACGCTGGCATCGGCAACCAGCTCGTCCGCAGGGAGGCCGGCTCTCAGGCGTCTCAGGCACTCGTATAGTATGGCGTAAGAGCTGCGCTCGGTCATCTCCCACAAGACCTGGTCCAGAGGCGCATCTGCGGGCAAGTCGGTCTGGCGCACATAGCCATCGCCCTGGCGAACCCAGGTTGCCACCAGGCGGCGGTGCGGACAAGCATGACACTCACTGAAGAGCTGGTCATCCCCGTGATCCAGGCCGAAGGAAGAGCCGATGACCTCCAGCCTCTGGAGGTCACTTTTGGCGAAGCGTATCTCCCCGTCGGTTGCGATCCAATCGTATTGACCTTGAGGCGTCCAAAGCGGCTGCCAGGTTGCGTCGGGCTGGCGTCGAAGGAGCACAAAAGCTGGTTGCACGGCGGCTGCGCCGATCATGCCGTAGACCAGACCGATGTCATCCTCCTCCTGGCGGGCGTCGAGAACCAGGTCTCCGGTGGCCACACGCTGGGGCCGGCCCGCTTCCAGCACATGGATATCCATCGGCGGTAGCTGAGCCACAAAGGTGGTGTCTGACACTCGCTTGACACTTGGTGCAACCAGATCGAACTGCCAGCCAGCCTGTTCCAAGTATCCTCTGAGCTGATCGGACAGGGTCTGGTCGTCGCGGTCGATCCCCTCCGAGACGAACTGGGCCACGACCTCGGCCGTTGAGGTCGAATCTCCCATCCCCTGAACAAAGCGCACACGCCAGGGATCGACTACGATCTTGGGTACGACAGTCTCGCCCATGTAGGGCATCCACCCCAGTATCTCTGCCTCCCTCCCGATGGTGAGGATACGACGATCACCTCCGTCGGGCCGCACGGCGTAAAAGTAGGTGTCCTCTGTTTCTCCGCGATGATAGCCGATGATGTATTCGCCATCGGGGGTCCAACCGACCAGCGACGAGGTAACACCCGTCTCTTCCAGCACCTGGCTGGCCTGCATGGTGGATAGGTCAAGCACATACAGGCCCAGTCCTCTTGTGGACTCGTCCCAGGGAGCCTTGCCCTCGCGCAGCAGGAAAGCGACCAGGCTCCCATCCGGCGACCACGCGTGCCATGCGGTGTGCGATCCTTGCGGGGGCTGCCAAGTCCTGGGATCAGGCTGGCCCTCTACATCCAAGCTGTAGAGCATCAGGTCTGTTCCCTCATCGGCAAAGTGCTCCGTAAGGAGGGTGCTGCCGTCCGGGGAGAGGACGGCAGCACCCTCTCCGGCGACGGGGTCCACGTCCACCAGAGCGCCACTCTCCGAATCGTAGTATCTGACCTCTGAGAAGCTCGGGTCTCCGCCGTGAGGAATCAGCGCGATGCGACCAAGCTCTTCGTCGTAGCGAAGGATGCTCACCCCAGTGACGTCGCGCACCATCGCCTTGCCCAGTTCCGTGCCGTCTTTGGCGTCCAGGATTCGAAGCTCAACGCTCCGTTTGAAGATGGGAGCGTCCGCATCCGATACCACAGCAGCGTGGAGCAACCTGCTCTGCAATGTGCCCCAGACAACCTCGGCATACTCAACTCTTGTCTCAGTTTCTATCTCAAAGCTGACGAGGCTGCCCAGCTTCAGATCGGCAACGTCCACGTTGGTCCCCAGAGTCATGACCAGGAGTCCTTGTCGAAAGTCCCAGGCTTCAAGCTGGGGCAGAGAGGCAACCTCGGTAGCCTCTTCTCCCAGGTAGTCGCCCCGATAGATACTGCCGCCGCGAGCAAAGACCAGATGCTGTCCCTTCTCGGGCCGGGGGCCCGCAGTGGGAGACATGCTGGGCTGCGGCGCTGGGGTCCTGGTTGGAGCCAGGGTTGGCTGTTGGGTGGCCTGGCCCACAGGAGTAGACAGCATGGCGGTGGGTCGGGGAGATTCACTAGCTTGAGGGGATGTGGTCGGATAGAGCGCCTCGCTCAGGCGATCCACGATGGTGGTGCATCCCGCCACCAGCGTGAGTATCAAGGCGGCGGCAAGGACTCGTACACGAGGTGGGTGATGAACTGTGCCCATCGGCTTCTCCTAACCGAGGTCGGCAGTCCCGATTGCAGCCCAAGCCTGACATGCTGA
>DATKWG010000005.1:0-2767 GCA_035529675.1 Anaerolineae bacterium | reverse complement strand
TACCGAAGAGCGGCAACTTGGCCAGTTTCCGCCGAAAGAGATATTGCCCATGAAGATCACCAAGGTCAAGCACTACCTCACCACCGAGGGAAACAGTCCGGCTGTCTTTATCAAGATCGAGACGGACGTGGAGATATCGGGCTATGGGGAGGCGACCAACCACTTTCTGCCCCAGGCCTGCCTGGGGATGCTGAGGGATCTCACGCCCTACCTGATTGGCGAGGATCCGGAGCGCATCGAGTATCTTTGGCAGTCGTGTTTCCGTCGCCGCTTCTATCGCGGCGGTCCCGCGACCGGCGCAGCCCTTAGCGCCATCGACATGGCCTTATGGGACATCAAGGGCAAGGCATACGGAGTTCCCGTGTATCAGCTTCTTGGCGGGCTGGCCCGAGACAGAGTACGGGTCTACGGACATGTCGCGGGCCGCACGGCAGAAGAGATCGCGGAGCAGGCCAAAGCCCGAGTGGCCAAAGGCATCACCGCCATTCGCTTCCGAGGTTTTCATAGCTATGACGATGCGGAGATGCACGACCATCGGTTGGCTGTCAGACAACAGGTTGAGTTCATGGAGGCCATCCGCAGTGCGGTAGGCGACGACATCGACATCATCCTGGAGTGTCATGGGCGCTACGACCCCGAGTGGGCCATTGAACTGGCCAGGCAGGTCGAGCGGTTCCGTCCGTTCATGATCGAGGATCCGATTCGACATGAGAACCCACAGGCGATGGCTCAGATCAGGCAGCACACCAGTATCCCGCTTGCTCAGGGTGAGCGCTATCACAACAAGTGGGACTTTCGAGAGATGATCGTCAATGGCTACGTGAACTATCTGCGGCCCGATGTATGTCACTGTGGTGACATCACCGAGATGAAAAAGATCGCCGCCCTTGGCGAGACCTACTTCATGAATCTGATTCCGCACAACAACGCAGGACCGCTTGGGTCAGCGGCGAGCGTCCACGCCTCCCTGGCGATAGCCAACGTCGTATTGCTGGAAGCGCCATGGGTGAATCACGATGCAGAGAGAACGGAGATCGTCGGGCCATATCCCCAGGTGGTGGATGGCTACGCGTTGCCGCTCGAGGGTCCAGGTCTGGGGATAGAGTTCGACGAGGCCGCTGCCGAAGCCAGACCGTTTCGCCCCAGCCGCCAACCCAAGCTCAGGGCCTTGGATGGTTCGGTGCGCGATTTCTAGTGCACCTGCATGGCCCACGTGCACCGTCGTGACCGGCCGGGGAGCGGTTTGCGTTTGCAGCCGCCCTTCAGTACCATGAGCATCCGGAGAGTGCGATGAAAGCGTTGGCGGCGGTCATGCGTGGCTTCAGCAAGCCGCTGGTCCTGGAGGAGGTCGAGATTCCCCGGCTGGCCCCTGGCCAGGTGCTGGTGGAGATGGAGGCGGCCGGCGTGTGTGGGTCGGACGTGCACATGTGGCGTGGGAGGGATCCCCGGACGCCCTTGCCGATGATTCCCGGACACGAGGGGGTGGGCCGGGTTGCAGACCTCAACGGGCCCAAGCGCGACGTTCACGGCTTGCCGGTTGCCTTGGGAGATCGGATCATCTGGGATCGCGGGGTCACCTGTGGTCACTGCTACTACTGTGCCGTGCTCAAAGAGCCCCTCCTTTGCCCCCATCGCTGGGTGTACGGGATCCATCGCTCCCTTGCAGACCCCCCACATCTGGACGGCTGCTATGCCAGCCATCTGATGCTCGATTCGCGCACCCATCTGCTGGCTTTGGATGACGACGAGGATCCGGCGCTGTTTGTGGCCGCGTCATGTTCCGGCGCGACCGCGGCCCACGTATTCGACCTCTCGCCCGTGCGAGTGGGCGACGTGGTGGTGGTCTTGGGTCCCGGGCCACTGGGTGCCTTTTGTGTGGCCCTGGCCCGAGCTGGAGGAGCGGAGCAAGTTGTCGTCGTCGGGGGCACCGCGACGCGGCTCGACCTTTGCCGACGGCTGGGTGCCACAGTCATCCTGAATCGGGGACAGACCGATGCCGAGGAGAGGGCGGGGGTCGTCCAAGAGCTAACTCATGGGCGGGGGGTGGATCTGGTGGTTGAAGCATCGGGGAGCCTGGAGGCCGCCCTGGAGGGGCTGCGGCTCCTCAGAGACGGCGGAACCCTGTCCCTGGTGGGCTTCGGCACGCCGGTGGGGGATATGACCTTCCCGCCCTTTGAGTTGGTGGTGAGGAAGAACGCCCGCATACAGGGAGTCTGGGTCAGCGACGCCCGGCACCTTCTCACGGCTGTGAGCCTGGTGCGTCAGCGCCGCCAGGAGTTCTCTCACCTGGTGACCCACCGATTCGCCCTCGGCGGCGCGACACTCGCCCTGGAAGCGGTTGCCCACCGGCAGGCCATGAAGGCTGTGCTGCTACCTGGTATGGGGTAGGGTCGCAGGCGTGCTGGGCTGCGTGGAATCTGGACCAGACGGCCTGGGCTTCGGCCCGGTCACGACTCGGGCCTGTGAGCGATTCGCCTCATTCAGGGTGCTTTTCACCCGAGAGTATCGAAAAACCTTGCGTGAGATCCCGTCATTGTCACTCCGAGCGCAAGCGCCCCGAACTTCAGGGGTACAAGCGAGGAGTCTCAACCGCACAAAAGAGATTCTTCGCCTTCGCTGCGCTACGGCTCACCTGTGCCTGCGCTACAGGTGCAGGCAGAATGACAAACCCGTTTTTGGGATGGCCTCTCACCGGTCGCTTGCCTGCCGGTCATTCGTGATGTATAATCGGTCTATATGGGGGCGCGTGGCCTTTGCCGGCCCTGCG
>DATKWG010000004.1:0-2564 GCA_035529675.1 Anaerolineae bacterium | reverse complement strand
AACTGGGACGTGGCCACGGCGTAGAGGTCGAAGAAGTAGGGCCTCATGGCCTCCAGCACCCGCTCGTCCAGCCGCGTCGCCGCCGCATTGTCCAGGTACACTATCTTCTCAAACACAGCCCCCTCCCTCCCAGATACTCTTGCGCTCTTGTCAGACCACAGTCCGGCTCGTTCAGGACATTTTCAGATAGATCCTTGGTGATATCTTACTCAATCTGATCTCATTATACCACGTTTTTATAATAAAGTCAATCACTATCTGTTAAATCTACGTTAGAAATTCACCACCTGAACCAAACATCAGCAGAGATTACAGGCAGGACCGGCGAACCCTTCTGCCGCAGAGAAGCGAAAGTCCAGAGCAAGACACACTAATGTCCAACTCTGGACTTGGATATCAAGTATTTACCGAACGGCAGCAGTAAGGAGAACACTTTCTACGTAGAAATTGTTTCCAGAACAGGCATTCTTTCGGACCAGGCAACAAACTCCTGCCTGTCTGGTGGTAAGGCACGGGATCCGCAGCGGGGGCAGATGTAGAACTCTGTCTCATGAAGTATGATGCGGCCGTGCGCGATGTTCACATCCAGACGGTGACGTTCCATCTGTGCGCCACAACGCCGGCATAGGTCAGGGGCAGCCTTTACACGACCAGGGCCTACCCATTCACCTTCTTCATCCTCTATCAAAGATGCCGTATCCGTGCGGTCCCAGAACTCGGCTTCGCTTTTCCAATCCGTGAACTCCGGAATCTCGATCTTCATCGTTTCACTCCCTTACCCTTCTTCAGAAACAAGTGGCGCTCGCCAGCGGTCATGTCACGGGCTGTAACCAGCCACAGTCCACCACTCCGCCGCCGCCCGACCACAATGAGCAAGTAGCGCCCGCTCTCTGTTTGACCGTACACCTTACGTTTGTCGCCTTCCCATTTCGGTGACCAGAAGACCCCTTCTAAGACCCCTAGCACTTCACCGATTGCCACATTATGCGCAGCGATGTGCTCAAGACGTTCGTCATCCCAGTTCAGTTCTTCAAACATGCTGGCACTCCATCGTTTCCCAGGTCCGATGTGATAGGGTTCTATGCCACTTCAGAGTGTAGCACAGGCTCGCGGTTTTCGCAACCGACCCAAGCGATGAGATTCCGCAATAAGTCCCGTGAGCCAACCACTAGATGTGGGGGCTGATCCAATGCGGCCTCCCAGGTACTTGGCGTCCAAAACTCAACCAAGGGTTGAGCGAGCTTCCCGAAAAGTCAACCCAAGTTCTTATCCACCATATATAGAGGATACGCGGCGACAACCCCCCCCTGAATGACTTTTCATCACATCAAGGCACAACCAGAACCAGTGTGCCCCCATATCTGGGATAAATCGGTAATCTCTTTCCAGATATGGGGGTAGGCCAATCGGCTGCTACGTCCCTATGTGACGCCAAGTCAGTCAGGGGACAAACCCCCATATCTATGGGTTGCCGCACTGGGGCGACTTATTGCGGAAGCCTGCGATCGTAAAGAAACCAGGTTTTTCGGAAGAACTGGTTTCTTCTGTCCAAAGGCCTGGCGGCACACCTGGCCCTGCCGTGACCATACCCCCACCTGCGGTGGGGGCTTCGTTGAGATCCACCACAACGGTCGCCTCCGGCTCGCCGCGCGTCAGCGTGCCAGTCTTGTCCATGGCGACCACCTTGACCCTGGCCAGTTCCTCGACGTACACGCCCCCTTTGATGAGCACCCCCTGGCGGGCGGCAGTCCCCAGCGTGGCGACGAGCGTGATGGGAATGGACATCACCGAAGCGCTCGATGAAGCGCTGGCTCTGCCCCTTGCGCTCCTGGGCCTCTTCGACCATCTGGATGATGCGGCTGATGGTGTTGTCGGCGAAAGTCCTGGTGGCCCGCACCTCCAGCGCCCCCTGCCGGTTGATGCTGCCGGCAAAGACCACGTCCCCCTCCCCCTTCTCCACAGGGATGGACTCGCCGGTCACCGGCGACTGGTCCACGCTGGAGTGGCCGGCCGCCACCACCCCGTCGGTCGCGACGGCCTGGCCCGGCTTGACGACGAAAACGTCGCCCACCTGGAGTTCCTCGACCGGCACCTCCTCCTCGTGGTTGTTGCGGCGCACCAGGGCCACCTGGGCCGCCAGGCGCATGAGGGCCTTGATGGCCGCGCGGGTCTTTTCCTCGGTGTAGCCCTCGGCCGCCTCGGAGATGGAATAGAGAAAGACCAGCATGGCCCCCTCGGCCGCCTGGCCCATCAGCGCGGCCACCACCGCCGCGACGCTCATCAATAACTCAATGCCGATCTCCCGCTCGAATACCAGTTCCTCAAGCGCCTCGCGGCCGAAAAAGTACCCGCCGACGACAATCGAGACAGCGTAGAGAGCGATGGACACGAACCTGGGCGCGGACGTCACGCCGACGAGCAAACCCGCGAGCAAGAGCACGCCCGAAGCCAGTGAGGTGAGGACCTTGGGGTTGCGCCAGGGCGCGGGCGGCCCGCCCATTTCCCCTCCTTCTAACACGGGAAAGCCCAACTGCTCGAGTTTGGCCTCGAGTGCAGCAGGGTTC
>DATKWG010000003.1:0-28717 GCA_035529675.1 Anaerolineae bacterium | reverse complement strand
AATCTCGGGCTTGAGCCGGCGCGATTCCTCAAGCGCGTCATGGTACACGGCCACCACTGAGAAGCCCTTCCTCTGGTAGAAGCACAGGGCAGCCTGGTTGTCGTTGGTGCTGATGAGCCACAGGCGGCTGCAACCGGCCGCAACAGCAGCTTCCCTGACCGCCTCTATCAGGGCAGAGCCAATGCCCCAGCGTTCGACCAGGCTGTTCAAGGTTATGATTTCACAGGCATCGTCCTCTATATGGTAGGTCACCAACCCCACTGGCGTATCGTCCAGAGTCGCCGTAAAGCCGGGCAACCTGTCGGCATGATGGACCCTGCCCCGGGTCACTATGTCCGTGGACAGCCAGCGCTCCTCTAGGAGAAGTTTCACCCAGTCTCGATCGCCATCATGCAAGGGTCGAACGTGGAATCTGTTCACGGGCGGCACTTCTCTGTGCGATGTCGTTCGACTGTCCGGCCGCTCTCAACTCTAGCCGGTCGTGCTTGCATACATCACCAGCTCTAGTGCGCGATACGCAGTGACCTCATACCCGATCTTCTCGTTCATCGAGCGATGTACATGGTCGAATCCCTTGTCCCGCGTGATCTCCTCACAGTTGTCAAGGTATGCGAGGTAGTTCCTGGGGCTATTGACCTGGTAGTGGTACGGCTGTTTCCCGTTGACATAGGTGTAGACGTTACTGTCCCAGATGGCATAGACATGGGGGTTTATGAAATGCAGAAGCTTGGAAGCGCCGACAACGGAGTTGTTGATTAGGTCCCGCAGAACCTCCAGTTCCTTCTCGCCAGCTAACCTGCCCCGCTTCGCCTCATTCAGAATGGCGACGGCGCCAGAAAGGGCATCTTCTGGCTCTTGCCTCTCAAACTTGAGAGTGAGAATCGTTGGCATCCACCCATAGGTGAAGTGTGCGCCAATCACCAGACTATGGCGGGTGATGGTTTCCAGATTCGCAAAGTAGGTGATGAACTCTGGATAGGACAGAAGGTAGGAATCTGTAGCGCGCAGTATCACTTTCCTCTCGTCACGAATGATCTGCTCAATCGAGACCTTCTTCACTCTCCAACCTCCGCCGACACACTGGACCACCTGAGGCTGGTAGTGGCCAGATCTGGGGCCGCGCCGCACCCTGACCTCGTACCACACTCATTATCTACGCTGTGTCTGGCCTTGGCAAGTGGAGCCTTGCGGGATTCCTCGTCACTTCGCTCTTGGGCATGCCGGTTCACTGGGGCTTGCCAGCCACACCAGTTCGTCTATAATCCTGTGATGGATCGAGTCCGAGCATCCTTGACCTTCCCATTGGCGCGCGGTGCCCACAAGGAACTGTCCGTAGTGGGGATTTCGCTGATCCTCGCCCTGGTCGCGTCTCTCATTTGGCCTGGCCCCGCCACCTTCCTCCCGGCTGGACTGCTGACGGCCTCTTTCGCCCTTCTGCTCTACTTCTTCCGGGACCCAGAGCGGAGCTCACCGGCGGGCGAGGGGGTATTCCTGGCCCCAGCCGACGGTCGGGTGGTGGAGGTGAAACAGGTGCGCGAACCGCGATTCCTGCAAGGGGAAGGGCTAAAGATCGGCATCTTTATGTCCTTGCTCGACGTACACGTCAATCGGGTGCCGGTGGAGGGGCAGGTGGCGCTGGTGGAACATGTGCCTGGCCAGTTTCTGCAAGCCTTCCGTCCCGAGGCATCCGAGTTCAACGAGCACAATTTCGTCGGGCTGGAGACCCGCTACGGGAGCGTGTTGGTGAAGCAGATCGCCGGCATCATGGCCCGCCGGGTCGTCTGCTGGGTGCGCCCGGGCCAGAAAGTGCAGGCGGGGGATAGGTTGGGCGTGGTCAAGTTCGGATCGCGGGTGGATGTGTTCCTACCGCCAGGGGCAGCGTCGGTTGTCCGGGTGGGAGACCGGGCCCGAGGGGGGGTAACAGTGATAGCGCGATGGAAGGGAGAGGTAAGATGAGCCGCTCGTTGCGGAAGCTGCTGCCCAGCTTGGTCACTTTCACGGCCCTGGTCTGCGCCTTTGCGGCGATGGTCATGCAGCTGCACGAAGAAGTGACGGCGGCTGGCATCTGCATCCTGATCGGATATGTGCTCGACGCCCTGGATGGTGAGATGGCCCGCCGACTGGGCGTGGCCAGCGCGTTCGGCCTCCAGTTGGACTCGCTCGTGGACGTGGCGACCTTCGGGGTCGCTCCCAGCCTGCTAGTCTACCAGCATCTGTGGCAATTGGCCACGGTGCCGGTGGTCACCTGGGTCGTGTGTGTGGGCTACTTGATCGGCGGAGTCCTTCGGCTGGCCCGCTTCAACCTTCTCCCGGCAAAGAGATCCCACAGCGACAGCGTGGGCCTCACCATCTCCACCTCTGGTGCGACCTTGACGCTCAGTGTGCTCGCCAATCGCGCCTTCGATCACCGATTGATCCCAGCCCATGTCTTCCCGGCGCTGGTAGTGGTCTTGACCCTGCTCATGGTCAGCCGGATCCGCTACCCGGCCCTGGCCTCCATTGTGCAGCGCCGCTGGCTGATCCTGACCGGGCTGGGGAGCGCAGCCGTGTTGGCCGTCTGGGTTTCACCCAGACTGGCTGGATTCGGTCTGGTCGGCGGCTACGTCTCTTTCGGCCTGGTTCGGGCTGGCTACGAGCTGATCCGCAAAGCATAGGAGCATAAAGATCGCCTCTTTTCGCCGCTTGCAAGGGTGGGGACTCTCTAGCTACGCCATGCTGGTTTGGCGCACCGCCCGCTACCAGGTTGAGGGGCAGGTGCACTTGAGGCGAGCTCACGCCGCCGGTGGCCCCGTGGTGGTCGCCGCTTGGCACGGGATGAGCATGACGCTCTTGGGCTGGCTGGACGCCGAAGAGGATCTCAGCCAATACGTGGTGGTGGTGCCCGATGATCCGCGAGGAGAGGTGCTGAGGGTCTGGGTGCGGCGTGTGGGAGGTAGGCCCTTCGCCATCTCTATGAAGGCCAACTCGATGGTGGCCGCTCGTCGCCTGCTGTCGCTGATTCGGCAGATGAAGCAGGGGAAGAGCCTCTACCTCAACCCCGATGGCCCCTATGGTCCCACCCACGAGCCTAAGAAGGGCGCGGTCTTTATCGCCCGCAAAGCCGGCGCGCTCATCGTTGCCGCCGGGGCCTACACCGCCACCGGCTTCCGCATTCCCCGCTGGGACCGGTACACTGTGCCCCTTCCCTTCAGCCGCATCACGGTCGTGCTGGGAGAGCCGATGAAGGTGTCTCCCAGCACGGACCTGGAAGTGGCGCAGGCGGCCCTTCGGGAGCGGCTGAACGAGGTGGAGCGTGCGGCGGAGGAACTGTACCGCGCGGGGCGGCGCTCAACGCAGTGAAAGGAGGAGCAGCCAGAGAAGCGGCCTGGCACTGCGGGTAGCGTCGCGCCGGCGATGGTCTCGCGTCTCCATCCTCCACGCTCCCTACCCGCCCATCTCCACGCAGCGCCGGCGATAATGGAGGTAGTTCTGGTAGGGAACCTCCTCGGGCACGCCGTGGTCGCAGGTGGGCAGATAGCCGCCACGGGCGCGCAGGGTCGGGAGAATGCAGGCCAGGTGCCGGTCAATGGCGTCGATAGTCCGAGCCAGCACCCTCTTGTCGATGCCTCCGAATAGAGCCAGCCCCGGATGCTCTCGGCCGATGCTCACCACGTCGCAGCCTGCCGCCACCTCCATCGGGCTCATGATATCCATGCCTATCTCCTGGTACATGGGGATCACCGGCACCGCATAGCCGTCGGTGTCGATCTGTACGTAGAGGTGGCGCGCTCGATCGATCTGCCGGGACTCTATGTTGGTGATGAGTTGCTGATAGTAGGGGAAGAGAAACTCTCGCATCATGTCGGGCGAGATGAGCGGGCCGTGATTGTAGCAGATATCCTCGCCCAGGAAGAGCTCGTCGATAGTTACATAGCGCTGGTGAGAGGCGATGACCGCGTCGGCCAGCTCGAACCACGCTCGCATGCAGTCGTGGATGAGTTCAGGCGCATCGTAGAAGGCATAGAGCAGGTCCTGGGGGCCAATGAGGCTGCGGAGGTACATGTAGGCGCCGACGACGTTCTGCTGGATGATCATCCCCCGAGCGGCCTCCGCCTGGGCGGTGGCCATGCGCCCAGCCAGGTCTGCGTAGCGCTCCGGGGTGGTCGGGGAGAGCCGCGGCTTTACCTTCTCCACCCAACTGCGCATGTCGGTGACCGGGTGTGCCACGTAGGTGGGCATGAAACCGTCGCGCCGACCCTTAAAGTAGAGAACGTGCCGCCCGGCCTCATCCTGTACCAGTTCGTATGCGCCCCGCTCCTCGATCACCTGCTCGACGAAGGGGGGCCGAAAGGCCGCCTCGCACCAGCCGAGTTGCCCCAGGGCGTGGTGGCCAGGCGGATCCAGGTCAAAGAGCTCGGCCAGGGGGACATCCTGGGGCATGCCCTGTTCCTTCCAGCGCTCCAGGGAGTAGAAGCCAAAGGCCCGGTGGAGGAAGGGCGCCCCCGGCTTGCGCGCATAGATGTCCCGCAGCTTGCGGGCCGATGCGCACATCCGATCGCGAGGGACTATGGCGTGCACTCCGTCGAGAGGCGGAGTCTCTAACTGCCCGAGGATGCGTTGCGAGTCCACGGGGCCCAGTATGCCATAGCCTCGAGGGAAAGTCAATATGGCCGAGCACACCGGCCAGCGCGATCTTGCGCAGACTGCCCGATGGTGACATACTGGCTTCGCTGATACTCGTCCGCGACGGGCGCTCTCATCGAGGGCGCGATCCAGCGACACATCATTCACAGAAGAGGAGGCGAGGGCGCAATGGGTGATGCGAGGATGAGGGGTGTGGTGTTCCTGGGCGACCGCACCCTGGAGGTGCGGCATTTCCCCATTCCCAGGCCAGGCGCTGGGGAGGTACTCATCCAACTCAAGTGTGCGGCTGTGTGTGGCAGCGATCTCCACGTCTATCGCAGACCCAGGTCCTACTTTGAGGGAAAGCCATCGTGGATTCCCGGCCACGAGCCGGCCGGCGTGGTTGCCGAGGTGGGTCCGTGCTGCAATCGGGTCCGGGTTGGCGATCGGGTCACCATCTACCACTACCTGGCCTGCGGTCACTGTCCCCACTGCGTGGCCGGCTATCTGCAATTCTGTCCAGAGAGGAGGGGTCTCGGGCAGCCCCACACCGTTGGGCCGGATGCAGACTATATGGTGGTGGATGAGAGGAATTGTCTGTTGCTCCCAGGCCAGTTGAGCTTCGAAGATGGGGCCATGATTGCCTGCATCGCCGGGACCTGTTTCTCGGCATTGCGGAAGCTTCGCCCGAGCGGAGAGGACACGGTGGTCATCTTTGGGCAGGGTCCCGTGGGGCTGACCGGTACGATCATGGCCAAGGCCATGGGCGCACGGGCGATCGGTGTTGACATAACCCAGGAGCGACTCGAGCTTTCCACCAGGCTGGGGGCCGATGCGGTGGCCAATCCCAGCAAGGTGGATATCGTCGGGGCCATCAAGGATCTCACCGGTGGGGCCGGCGCGGATTCCGCCTTGGAGACGTCCGGGAGCCGGGCTGCGCATCAAGCCGTCATCAGAGTGCTGCGCTTGAATGGCAGGGCTGTTTTCGTTGGATTTGGCTCCACCGAGCCCAGCGTGAACCTCACCTCTATTATTGGGAGACAGTTGGTGCTCATGGGTTCCTTCGTCATGCCCATGACCTACTATTGGGACCTGGTCGATTTCCTGTTGGAGCACGACCTGCCGGCCAAGTTCCAGGAGATGATCACCCATCGCTTCAGGATCACCGAGGCCGCGGAGGCCTTCCGAGTGGCCGATGAGGCCAAGTCAGGCAAGGTCATGTTGGTGTGGGACTGAGCGACATGGGCGAGTCGTGAGTAGCCTTCAAGGCCGACAATCGGCGTCTACGCGTGGCTCAGCCACTGTCGATTCCAAGCAAGCGCGCGACGTTTCCGCCGAACACCTTGGCCTTGTCGGCGTCGCTCAGGTCCTGATAGATGGCCTGGCGGATGGCCCATTCGAAGCGCATGGGGCAGAAGGGATTATCGCTGCCGTAGCATATGCGGTCAGGGCCGACGACTCGCAGTGCTTTGTGGACCTTGCGGTAGTCGGCCTCGGAATCGACGAGATACCAGTTGGGGCGGGTGGCGGCGAACTCGATAGTGGCGTCGTGGAGATCGGGCCTGCCCGACCCGCCCATGTGCACGACCATGATCGGCAGGTGGGTATACGCGTCGGATATCTTGGCGATTCTGAAGGGGTGGGTCCTCTCGAAATCGTTGGAACCGCAATGGAGAGCCAGGACCAGCCCAGCGCTGGCTATCGTGTCTATCAAGGGGAAGCTCAGCTCAGGATCATCTACGTAGTAGCCGTCACGCGCCCCATTGAGCTTGACTCCCTTGACGCCGTAGACCTCGATACAGCGCGTGAGCTCATCCTTGGCCTCCTGAGGGCCAAGGCACGGGTTCACCCCACAGAAGGCGATGATCCGGTCGGGATGAGCTTTGGCTCCCTCATAGATGGCTCTGTTGTCAGAGGCTATCTCCCTCGGCAGAGCGACCCTGGGCCAACAGATCGCCTTCTCCACGCCCAGCTCGTCAAGGTCACGGAGCAACTGGTCGATGATGCCCTCCGAGTCAGTCGCACGTGACGAGATGTGACAATCCGCATCGATGAACATGATGTCCTCCTGAATGGTGCATTATGCGGTGAGTGTGCGTCCACGCATTGACTGGCGCGCACCCACCGCCTTGAATGGCCAAATGCCCTTGGGGGCGCAGTGTGGCACAGGTCGGGACGGATGTCAATGGCGGGGCTGAAGGGCGCCGAAGAACGGCCATCGTCGCCAGTGAGCCGTACCACAGGGAGGCTCGCAAGGGATTGGCTGCGGGGCAAGTTGCTGGCACAAGGCAATCTCCCCTCGAACCTCGGCAAGACTCGGGGCAAGGAACTCCGCGCGGATAGCTGGTCCGCCGCTATCCGGCCGATGGGGGGGCGTTGGGCTTTCAGCGCAGCTGAACGTTGACCCCTGACTGCGTCTGACGTATTCTGGTACTCAAGTTCGATCCTTGTGAGCCAGGAATCCACGTTGCTCCGGTCGCGTTGCCTGCAATCGCCGGGAGGACTCAGGACCAGAGTGCTGGAGATGGCCCTGAGGCGCGCCTTTCAAGGCGATCGACCGCGGATCTATCCGTCTTGTCCTCAGGCTTTGGCGCGTTGGGATCGACCATTCAGCGTGGTGGCGGCGCGTTCCCCTCGAAGGAGACCAGGAGCAAATGCAGAGCACAGCAAGTATTCTCAAGAACGCTCGACGAGCCAAAGTGGTGATACCAGCCTTCAACGTGCCCTATCTCCCCATGATCTCCCCGATCATACGGGCGGTGGCCGATCAGGACTCCTTCGCGCTCATCGAGACCGCCCGCTTGGAATGGATCAAGTTCGAGAGCCTGGGCCCTGCGGCCGTCATGGGGGAGTTTGCCAAGTGGTGCGATCCCGTACATGTCCGCATTCATCTCGATCACGTCCCCGTGATCGATGAGGATGGCCTCCTGGTGGACTATCTCCCCATCTTCGAGGAGGCGATTGAGCTGGGCTACCAGTCGGTGATGATAGATGCTTCTCGACTGGATCTGGAGGCCAACATCGCCGCCACCAGGCAGGTGGTGGAGCTTGCCCACCAGGCGGGCATCGCCTGCGAGGCCGAGCTAGGCGCGGTGCTGGGCCATGAGAGCGGCCCGCTCCCTCCCTACGAGGTGCTGTATGAAACGGGGCGTGGTTTCACCGACGTCGAGGACGCCACACGCTTCAGCAGGGAAACCGGGTGCGACTGGCTCTCTGTGGCCATAGGCAACGTGCACGGCGCGGTCTCCGCGGGCCTCAGAGACCAGAAGAAGGTTGATGCAAGGCTCAACCTCGAACACCTCGAGAAGCTCGCCCTCGCGACGGGGGTACCATTGGTGCTGCACGGTGGCTCTAGCGTCAAGCAAGACTATGTGCTGGGGGCCATCAAGAAGGGGATCGCCAAGATCAACATCGGGACCGACCTCCGTCAGACCTACGAGCGCGCCCTGAAGGCGAGCGGCAGCATACCCCAGGCCCAGGAAGGCATCTACCAGCGCACCAGTTGGCTTGTTCGGGACTACCTTCACGTGTCTGGAACGCGACCACTTTTGTTGAGTAGGTCTGGCAGGCGTGCAGGGAGACGCCCCATGAGCTTGGTCGGGATCGATGTTGGCACCACGGGCTGCAAGACCGCCGCCTTTTCGGAGAATGGCCACTCCCTCGATCCTAGAGGACCAACATCGCATCGCCAAAACTGTAGAATCGGTATCCAAGGCGAATCGCCTCGGCATAGGCGTGCCTGATTTGCTCCAGCCCCGCGAATGCCGACACGAGCATGAGCAGGGATGAGCGGGGCAGGTGAAAGTTGGTGATCATGGCGTCCACAACGCGAAAGCGATAGCCCGGGTAGATGAAGAGGCCGGTCGGACCCTCCCAGGCCTCGACCCCCCAGGGCACGCGCTGAGCCGCTGTCTCAAGCACCCGCACCGATGTAGTGCCCACAGCGATGACGCGCCGTCCCTCCGCCTTGGCCCTGTTGATGGCTTGGGCGGTCTCCTCGCTCAGGTGACAATACTCGGTGTGCATGGCGTGTTCTTCCACCGAGTCCTCGGTGATCGGCCGGAAGGTGTCCAGGCCAACGTGCAGCAGAACCGAGGCCCATTCTATGCCCAGCTCCTTGGCCCAGGCGATCAGCTCCCGGGTGAAGTGCAGCCCCGCAGTTGGCGCGGCAACCGAGCCCTTCACACGCGAGTAGACCGTCTGGTAGCGTTCAGGGTCTTCCAGCGGCTCGTGGATGTAGGGGGGTAGTGGCACGACGCCAAGCAAGTCTAGATAGGCGTCGAGGGGTTGATCGAAGGATATCAAACGTCCGCCCGACTGGGTGATGGCCTCCACGCCTGCCAGCAGAGATACCTTTCCGTCAGGGCCGACCAGCCGCAAGCGCTGTCCCACTGGCACCTTGCGCCCCTTGACCAAGGCTTCCCATCGCGTGGGCCCGTGCCTGGTCAGAAGGAGCATCTCCACCCTGCCCCCCGTCGGCACTTTGCGGGCCTGGAGTCGCGCCGGGATGACACGCGACACATTGACCACAAGGAGATCCCCTGGCTTCAGGTAGGCGAGCAGGTGGCGGAACCGCCGATGCTCCAGCATTTGGCCGTCGCGGCGCAAGATGAGCAAACGGGAGGCATCACGAGGTTCAAGCGGCCTTTGGGCGATAAGCTCCGCGGGAAGCTGGTAGTCGAATTCCCGAGTGAGCACGAGACCCCTACGATCTCCGCAGGCCCATCCACAGTGCCAGCACCAGACATCCAATGGCCAGCGCGGCAACGGTGCTTTCCACCAGCATGGCCGCCCCCAAGATCCAGTTGACGTTCACTCCGACGGCGCTGCGTCTCTCGATCCAGAACTGGAAGAAGGGATTGACCGAGAAGACCACATTCATAGTCAAAAGCAAACAAAATCCTGCCAAGGCCAGGAAACTCGGCCAGTCTTTGCGACGCCATACCAAGACGATGCATACCATGATAGCCCCGACATAGGCCAGGGCCACGGGCATCCGGACAAGAACCCTGGTGAAATAGGGAAACATCATCGTTGGCACCCTCGCTTCCTATTTCCTCAACATGCGCAATACAACGTTGGCCAACACGGTCAAGACAAGACTCACCAGGAGAGAGGTTGCCAGAGGGAAGGCGCAGGAAAAGTTCTCGCGCTGGATATGGACATCCCCTGGCAGCTTTCCCAGAAAGCCTATTCTGCTGCCAAGGGTGAGCACCAGCCCCAGCAGCGCGATCAGGCCGCCCAGCAACAGGAGTGCTCGGCCCATATCCTCCAGGCCAGGCATGATCCATATCACCTCAACAACGTGCAACTCACAGAGATTATACAGACATTGAACAGGCCCTCAAAATCAAGTTCGCCTCCGCGAGATACCAGGCTGCCTCCCAGGTTGTGGCAGCGTTGACGCCTGCCGATCGTTGGCTTCCCATTCACTGTATATGCATCCGCAGTAACGCTGCATGTACAGGTTGTGTTCTTTCGACAGGCGACGGTGCTCGGTGAATCCCCGTCTAAAGTTCTCAAAGAAAAAGTCCACGCCTTGGGCACTCGCCAGATCCTGCCCGATGCGCCGAATGGCTGCCTGGTCCTGATAGGGGCTGATGAGCAGTGTAGTGGTGATGGCGTCAAAGCCGTGTTTTCTGGCGACATCGGCGGTGCGTCCCAGCCGCAGGCGGTAGCAGAGCAGGCACCGGTCGCCATACTGTTCGTGACCAACCACGGCTTGCAGGAAGGCGGGCATCTCATAGCCGGGCTCCCAAATCACGGGCAACCCGATCTCCTCGGCATAGCCCGCCAGGCTCTCGCGTCGTCTTTCGTGCTCGCTGTAAGGATGGACGTTGGGGTTGAACCAGAAGCCCGAGACCTCGAAGCCTCTCTGGCGAAGCCGCTTCACCGTATAGGTGGCACAGGGGGCGCAGCATACATGAACGAGGATGCTCAGACCTTCGGCCCGGCCATCCTCTCGGGCCTTGGGAAGATCCACCACGTAGGGCAGACGAATGGCCAGAGGGTCCTCACTCACCAGTTCAGCCCTGCCCAAGGCGACGAGTCTGCGCGCCTTGTGGGGCGAACAGGGCGAGAGCTGGGTGCCTCGCGCATCCAACACCGCCGCATGTTTCATCAGAAGAGATTCGCCTGTTCGGAGTCCTTCCGCCGGTATGGCCGTCGCAGGTGGGCATAGGCGCGGCGGGTGGCCATGCGCCCTCGGGGAGTACGTTCCAGAAAGCCCAACTGAATCAGGTAGGGCTCGTAGACATCCATCACCGTGTCAGCATCCTCGCTCAGGGCGGCGGCAACGGTATCGAGGCCCACAGGCCCTCCGTCGAACTTGTCCACGAGAGTCAAGAGCACGCGCCGGTCTGAACTGTCCAGACCCAGATCATCCACTTCCAGCATTCCCAGTGCTTTCCTGGCCACGTCGGCGTCAATTACACCAGCACCGCGCACTTGCGCATAGTCTCGGACCCTCTTGAGCAAGCGATTGGCCACACGCGGTGTGCCCCGTGCCCGACTGGCTATCTCGTACGTCCCTCCGTCATCAATGGGTACGCGAAGGATCGTGGCCGACCGCCTGACGATGGCCCTCATGGATTCCAGACAGTAGAAATCAAGCCGGTAGACAACGCCGAATCGATCCCGAAGAGGGGAGGTCATGAGGGCCATGCGGGTGGTGGCCCCAATCAGGGTGAAACGGGGGAGTTTCAGACGGATGGAGCGCGCCGCTGGCCCCTTGCCGATGATTATGTCCAGGGCAAAGTCCTCCATGGCCGGGTAGAGCACTTCTTCCACTGGCTGACCGAGGCGATGCACCTCATCGACAAAGAGAACGTCCTTTTGACGCAGGTTGGTCAGGATGGCAGCCAGATCGCCCGGGCGCTGAATGGCCGGGCCGGAAGTGATCTTGACGCTTACTCCCATCTCGGCAGCGATTACGTTGGCCAGAGTCGTCTTTCCCAGGCCGGGCGGCCCGTAGAGCAGGACATGGTCCAGCGCTTCGCTGCGTGCCTTGGCCGCTTCGAGAAACACCCTCAGGTTCTCTACGACCCGCTTCTGCCCGATGTACTCAGCAAGGTTGCGCGGGCGGAGGCTTCGCTCAATGGGAGCGTCTCCTGGCCTCATGATCGAAGACACCACACGATCAGACACAGACCCTCCATTGGTGCCAGGCTGGTCTCATTATACCACAGGAGGGCCCACGCAGTCATGACGAGGGGGTGCCTCCGGCAAGGCACCCCCACCAAATAACATGGGCAGGGCACACTCTAGCACTAGTCCGTTGCCTTGCTTTGGAGAGACTGTTGCAGAATTCGGACAACGCGCGTTTGCCGCCGCAACGGCACTGCTGTGATATAGGCTGTAGTCCAGTCGTTTGCTCTTTGTAGTGTACGGGCCGGTGACGCCGCCCCTACACCACCAGCCCTTTTTGCAGCAACCTCTGAAGCCCGCGGAAGCTGGTCGCCGGGTAAGGGTGTAGGCCAGGTACCCCATACGGGCCACAAAAAGTGGCCTCCAGAGCCATTCTGGCATCCGCCGGGTGACACGCGCCCCTTCACTACGGGATGCACGCCTCTGCTGCAGAGTGAGCATTCTAACGAAATAGTACTAGACCCCCAGCAGTTGCTTGGCCAGGTTGGCCGCGGCTGCGGCGTCACGGCCGTAGCCGTCCGCCCCGATTTCGTCCGCGTACCTTTGGGTCAGCGGCGCACCGCCAACGATGATCTTGACCTGATCACGGAGACCCGCCTCTTCGAAGGCCTCGATGGTGGTCTTCATGCTGGGCATGGTGGTGGTGAGCAACGCAGACAGGCCGACTAGGTCAACATCCTGGTCCCTCACCGCGTCCACGAAAGCTTCCGGGCTCACGTCCACACCCAGGTCAACGACCTCGAAGCCCGCCCCCTCGATCATGATGCTCACTAGGTTCTTGCCGATGTCGTGCAGGTCGCCCTTGACCGTGCCCAGCGCAACCTTACCCAGCGGCTTGACGTCCTCCTTCACCAACTGTGGGCGCAGGATGGCCAGGCCAGCCTTCATGGCGCGAGCTGCTATCAGCATCTCGGGCACATAGTACTCGTTGGCCTCAAACAGACGTCCGACTTCTGCCATGGCGGGGATCATGGCTTCATTCAGCAGATCTCCCGCTGGAAGACCCTCGCTGAGGCCGGCGTTGGTGGCATCCTGTACGGCCTTCATGTTGCCCTTCAAGATGCCGTCATAGATGGTGTCTACGTGACCCATTACTGAACCTCCTGCAACCGTGAATGTGAATGATTCGGAGAGACTATTGTGTGCACCCAGAGACTGAGCAGATTCTACCACCACATGCGGGTTTCTGCAAGCCAGGAAAGGCTTCCGGTGGCCACGGCTGCTCCCACTATGGAACTGACCAGGTCGATCTCATTGTTGGTCAGCCATGCCCACCCCCGCACCTGCTGGGCAATCTCCCCACAGGAATGAACGCGCTGGTCAGTCTCCGTCTCGCATCGCTCGCAGTAGTAGATCCCCTGGGCGGTTGCCCCGAGGAAGCTATCTACCAGGCTACCGGCCATGCCCCCGGCCGTGGCGGCAACCGGCAGCCAGACGAGCGCTCGATCCCATACCATATCTCTTGACTGGGCCCGGATCGTGACCAATAGCAGCCCCATGAAGCCCACCAGCCAGGCACCAGCGAGGGAGGCAACAGTCCCCAGCGTTGAGATTGCGCCAGCCGTCCCCGCGGTCGCGGGGCGGCGGGTAGTGATGACCCGAGGCGCGCGCGGGCTAAGCATGCCCAGCTCGGTAGCCCAGATGTCGGCGTTGGTCGTGGCCAAGGCGCCCAAGAAGGCAGCAAAGATCCCGGCAACACCAGGCGCCAGCAGGTGAAGCAAGGCAAGCGCGGTGGCCCAGCCCGTGCCTGCCAGTATCTGGGACCAGTCTCGGGCCACGGTCTCGCTGGATCCATCGACAAGGGCGTCCTTGTGGCTGCGGCGGAAGCGCAACCACAAGCCCGAACTGACGAAAACGACCCAGAAAAGCCCGCCCCACACCCAGCCGCCCGCGCCGAAGCCCAGCAAGCTGGTGAACGCGAGCCCGACTGTGCCGCTGAGGGAAAGCAGGCCGCGACGATAGCCGAGCCACCCGATCACTATACCCAGTCCCAGACCCAGCCCACACTCCCAGCCCACTACTCTTCCCATCATAGGCTCACCATGGCAGCAACCGCCCACCACAAGATGGGCTGAATCGCCAGGCTCAAGACCACCAGCAGGTAGGCTGCCAGGCGTTCATGCCGATGAATGAGGAAGCCCAAGCCGGCGTTGATTCCCAGGGTGAACGCACCTATGCCCGAAACGAGGAGCAGGCTTGTTTTGGGTACGATTCGGCCAATCTCTCCATGCGCGCGAAAGCGGAGGAGCATTCTGGCCGGTAGGAGTGCATATACACGCGCAATGTATCCGAAAAGAGCGGCATTTGCGATAAATGCTAGGGCGATGATAGCCCAGAACCACCGATCTCGCCATATGGACAATGCCGCAATGGGCTCCAGCTCCACTGTGCGCTCAACCACACGTGTGGGGCCCAGTGTGCGCCGCACCCACAAGGCCTCCGAGAACAGCTGCGTGTCTTGCGGCGAGATGCCATAGCATCCCGATCTGGTCACTACCACCAGTTGGCGGTCCAGCGGTTCAGAGCTGTGTACCAGGATCACACCCAATCCCCTCAAACGCATGCGCCCCCTGAGATACCCCGGCCACCCGATGCCACGAAACCCTCGCGAGACAGTGACCTGGCTGCCAGGCACAATACTGACGATGCTGTCCAAGGGAACCACACGCCTGAAGGCCCCGCAGCCGATCACGAGAGCATTGCGATCCAGGTAGTAGCGCAAGGCCAGCAAGCCATAGTACCAATAGCCCAACAGTGCTAGCAGAGGCAAGCTGAACACCAGCAATAGCCCTGTCAGGTATGAGCCCAGATCGAAGTGCTGCCTGAGCGTCCAGTCGATGAGAAAGAGGTCCACTGCTACGATGGTCAGCAGGATGATCAGGCCAACGACCAGACCCAACGTCTTGGCGGGCTCAAAGGCCATTTCTCCTCCTCAACGTCCGTCTGAGCCCAGCTCCATTCCGACAGGCTCCAACCGGCGCGATTATAGTTTTGCCAGGCGAGTCATGTCAAGGCGAGAGACGCTTTACAGATTCAGCCTGGGCGGCTAGAATGCGCCAGTGGCTGCACGAGTCAGGAGCGAGAATGTCAGGGATGAAGTCGAACTTGCGGGTCACCATGATCTCCAAGGCCTGCCTCGTGGGGGCATATCAAACCAAACTGGAAGAGATAGCTGCCCACGAGGGCATCGACTTGACGGTTGTCGTGCCCCGCTCCTGGCGCCAGGGTGGGCATCTGCTGAGATTGGAGCGTGCCCACACCGCCGGATATCGACTCATCGTCGCACCAATTGCTTTCAGCGGCCGGTTTCACCGCCACTTCTATCCGACCCTCCCCTCTATCTTGAGCGAGACCAGACCCACCCTCTGCCACGTCGATGAGGAGCCCTACAACCTGGCCACCTACCTGGCCGTGCGTGCCGCACGCCGCCTGGGGGCGAGAACGCTCTTCTTCACCTGGCAAAACCTGATGCGTCGCTACCCTCCACCGTTTCGTTGGATGGAGAGTTATGTGTATCGCAATGCGGACGGAGCCATTGCCGGCAGTCAAGGGGCAGCCGACGTGTTGCGAAGCAAGGGCTACAACGGCCCCCTGCGGGTGATCCCTCAGTTCGGCGTGGATCCCACGGTTTTTCATCCGGTTTCCAGGCCCGACCAGGAAGGCACCCTGTCGGTAGGATACGCTGGGCGCCTGGTGCGCGAAAAGGGGCTGGATACTTTGGTTGAGGCACTGGCCACCCTGCCGGGTTCTTGGGAGCTGGTGCTGTGTGGCGTTGGTCCGATGAGGGACGAGCTGGTGGCGCGGTTCTCGACCCTTGGCCTGGCCGAGCGGGTAACCTACAATGGCCAGGTTCCCTCCAGAGATATGCCCAACTACCTGGCTATGATGGACGTATTGGTTCTCCCCTCCTTGACGCGGCCCAACTGGAAGGAGCAGTTCGGACGCGTGCTGATCGAGGCCATGTCTTGCGAGGTACCCGTGATCGGATCCGACTCGGGCGAGATCCCTCGCGTCATCGGAGACGCCGGTCTCGTCTTCCCCGAAGGAGATGCCCGGGCGCTTCGGGGGCTCTTGGCCATGCTGCGGGCTGACCCCGCCCATAGACGAGACCTGGGAGTGAAGGGAAGGAAGCGTGTCCTGGCAAACTACACTCAGGCCGAGATCGCGGCCCAGACGGTGGCGTTCTATCGTGCTGTGTGTACCGGGTGCTTCGCGTCGCAAGAGCCAGTCTGACACTCTCACTATATGATTCTCTGGTCTGTATCTTGAGTGGGTCTGATTGACATATGCACCGAGTAGGTCTCAATGCACAATTGCTCTCGCTGGGCGAAAGCTATCGTGGTGCGGGGGTCAGTCGATACATCTTTAACCTTCTCACCTATCTGCCCCAGGTCGATAGCGGACTGCGCTATGTGGCCTTTCTGGGCGATGCTCATGTCCGCTTCCCGGGGTGGAAGCAGCGCGTGTCGCGCTGGCCCACCCAGAATCCAGTGGGCCGGATCGTGTGGGAGCAGGCCGCACAACCATGGGCAGCCTGGCGTGAGAGGCTGGATCTGCTTCATGCGCCCGTCTATGTGGGGCCCATATTGGCTCCATGTCCCGTGGTCGTGACTGTGCACGATCTCAGCTTCTTCGTGCATCCAGACCTTTTTCGGCCCTGGAATCGAGTCTACCTTCAGAGGTTCACTCGCCGGACCGTGGTCCAAGCCGTGGCCATCATCGCCGATTCGGAGAGTACCAGGAGCGATCTCGTTGAAACCCTTGGGATCGCGAAGGACAGGGTCACCGTCATTCATCCCGGCGTTAGCGACGAGATGCGGCCCATCGACGATCACCAAGTCCAGGCCTTTCGCCAATCCCACGGCTTGCCAGAGCGCATGATCCTCTTCCTGGGCACATTGGAGCCCCGCAAGAACCTTCCGGTCTTGCTGGAAGCTTATGCGGTCATGCGAGCCGAGCCCGGCTTTGGCCATCGCCTGGTCATCGCTGGGGGCAAGGGCTGGCACTATGAGGACATCTACGCTCAGGTGGAGCGCTTGCGCCTGCGAGGTGAGGTGATATTCCCCGGATACGTACCCCAGACCGAGCTGAGCCTGTGGTACAACGCGGCCGACCTGTTCGTCTATCCTTCTCTCTACGAGGGGTTTGGGATGCCTCCACTGGAGGCCATGGCCTGCGGAATACCGGTCGTGGTGTCGAACGCGTCCTCGCTGCCCGAGGTCGTTGGGGATGCCGGATTAGCCGTTGATCCACACGACGTGCAAGGATTGGCAGCGGCCATGCTGGAGGTGCTCCACGATCGCCGGCTTCACCAAACCCTCCGCGATGCGGGCCTGGCGCGGGCAAAGCAGTATCCCTGGAGAGCCACCGCGGTCAAGACCGCCAGACTCTATCATCAGGTCTTGGGAGATGAGCAGACAAATGAGCGGTGAACGTCGTCGCAGCCTGTGGCTCTACCTGAAGCCCCTTGCCGATGCGCTGCTGGTCGTCTTGTCCTTCGCCATCGCCTATTGGATCCGTTACCAGCTACAGTGGTTTCGACAAGTCGAGCCGGCCTACCTTGTCCCCTTCCTCGTCTATATCCCTAGCGTCACAGCCTTGGCGATCATCCTGTTCTTCGTCTACTGGCTGGAGGGTGCCTATCGTGTAGAAAGGGGAAGGCATTTCTTTGACGAGTTCTATATCGTGCTGAGTGGCACGGTTACCGGCATCGCGACCATGATCGTAGTGGTGTTTCTGGCCTCCCCGGGTTACTACTCGCGACTCATCTTCGGATACGCGGGCATAGTCATCGTATTCCTGGTGGGAACGGGACGGGCCATCGAGCGAGCGGTCATCTCGCGGAGGCGCAGGCGCGGATTGGGCGTGGATCGCGTGCTTGTGGTGGGCGCGGGCGAGATGGGCCGGACCATCATGCGCACCGTCGTCGCCCGCCCGGAGCTGGGCTACCAGATCGTGGGCTTTCTCGATGACGACCCGATAAAGTCGGAGACCAGCATCGGACGCTACCCCGCCCTTGGGACGACGGACAGGCTGCCGGAGACAATCGAGGCGCACGATGTTGATGAGGTGATCATCGCGCTGCCCTGGACCTCTCACCAAAAGATCCTCCGGATCATGAACCAGTGCGCCCAGGCGTTGGTTCGGGTGCGCGTCGTGCCCGATCTCTTTAGGATGACCCTGAGCACCATGGCTGTGGAGAACCTCGATGGCGTCCCCTTGCTGGGAATGAGAGAGCCGCCCCTCCGCGGCTGGCAGGTGGTGTTCAAACGAGGCATCGATTGCGTCCTCTCGAGCCTTGGCCTGATTCTGCTGTGGCCGGTGATGTTGCTCATCTATGCAGCCATCAAGGTGGACTCGCCCGGCCCGCCGATCTTCAGGCAGACGCGGGTGGGCCGAGGAGGGAGACGGTTCACCTGCTACAAGTTCCGCTCCATGTACGTGGACGCCGAGTCCAGGGTGCGCACGCTCCGCGATTGGAACGAGGCGACTGGGCCGCTGTTCAAGATGCGCCAGGATCCACGCAGGACCAGGGTGGGCCGAATCCTCAGGCGAGTGAGTTTGGATGAGCTGCCCCAGTTATGGAATGTTTTCAAGGGGGAGATGAGCCTGGTGGGGCCGCGTCCACCCCTTGCCTCAGAAGTCGAGCAGTACCAGCCCTGGCACCTCCGCCGGCTTGACGTACCTCCGGGCATCACTGGCCTGTGGCAGGTTAGTGGTCGAAGCGATCTCACCTTCGACGAGATGGTGCTCCTGGACATCTACTATATCGAGAATTGGTCACCGTTCCTGGATTTGCGTATACTGGTAAAGACCATCCCCACCGTCATATTCGGATCGGGTGCCTACTGATGCCGGTGTTCGAAGCCGCGAAAGGCTTCCCCAACACCCTTGCCCTTCGAATGGAGTGCCAGACTGATGCTTTCACGCCGCAGAACGGTTGATCGCGAGGGCCTCACAGCCTTTGCTCAGAAACTGGTGCGCACGCCAAGCCTTTCCACGCAGGAGGCGGATGTGGGCGCCCTGGTGGCCGAAGAAATGCGCGCGGTGGGCTTTGACCAGGTCACCGTAGATCGCATGGGCAGTGTGGTCGGGCGCATCGGGCCCGACGGGGGGAAGAAACTCCTCTATGATGCCCACATGGACACCGTCGCCGTGGCCGATCCTGCTGCCTGGAAGCACGATCCCTACGAGGGCGTGATCCGCAAAGGAGTGCTCTACGGCCTCGGCGCGGGCGACATGAAGGGCGGCCTGGCAGCCATGGTCTACGCAGGCAAGGCCCTCGCCGATAGGGGCGTTCAACTCGATGGCGACCTGTACGTAGTTGGAGTAGTTCAAGAAGAGCCTTGCGAGGGAGCGGCCATGCGGCATCTGGTCGAGGTGGAGGGCCTGCGACCAGATTGGGTGATCCTTGGGGAACCGACCAATCTCCAGATATCCCGTGGACATCGTGGCCGCGTCGAGTTCGCCATGACGGTTCGTGGGAAGTCGTGCCACGCGTCAGCGCCAGCGCGGGGGGTCAACGCCATCTACGAGGCCACCCGGGTCATAGTCGGGCTGGAGCTCCTTGCCCCTCAGTTGAACCAGGATTCCTTTCTGGGCAAAGGAAGCATAGCCGTGACCGACATCAGCAGCAGGTCGGGGAGCCGCAACGCCGTGCCCGATACCTGCACCCTCTGCATCGACCGGAGGCTGACCATCGGTGAGACCGAGGCCACCGCCCTGGCAGAGCTGCGGCGCATCCTGACCCGCGAGGGGGTCGATGCCACCATCGTCGTTCCCGAGTATAGTGAGACCAGCTACACCGGCTGGGAGGTGAGAGCGCAGCAGCACTTCCCCTATTGGGTGGCAGCCGAGAATGAGCCGCTTCTTTGTACCGCTGCGAGCACCATCGAGTCGGTGCTGGGCTTCTTGCCGCGCGTGGGCAGGTGGGAGTTTTCCACTGATGGCGTGTATACCGCTGGAGTGGCCGGCATACCCACGGTGGGCTTTGGTCCGGGAGAGGAGCGCTACGCCCACACTGCTGAGGACCAGATCAGACTGAGCGACATAGAGGCGGCCGCCAGAGTCTACGCCGAGCTGGCTGTGCGCATGTTGGGCACGCGGTAGCCGAAAGGAGCAAATCTGGTCTGCCGCGCTTGAGCTGAGTGCTGCTATCGCACAGCGTGCTTGGGTCTGGTCTGTGTCCCCTCACGTCCGATAGTGGGCGTTGATGTCCACGTACTTGTGCGAGAGGTCGCAGGTCCAGGCTGTGGCCCGAGCATGGCCAAGCCCAAGGTCGATGGTCACCGGTATCTCGGGCTGGGCCAGGATGTGGGTGGCGCGCTCTTCGCTCACGTCGTATGGCTCTCCATCGCGCACCAGCTCGAGATCGCCCAGCCACAGGCGTATGCGCTGGGGATCGATGGCCACCCCGCTGTAGCCCACAGCACAGATGATGCGTCCCCAGTTGGCATCTCCGCCATAGATGGCCGTCTTGACCAGCACCGATCTGGCCACGGTTCTGGCCACTTGCCTGGCCTCCGCCCTGGTTTTGGTCCCTCTCACGGTGATCTCGATGAACCGGGTTGCGCCCTCGCCGTCGCGAACCACGGCCTTGGCCAGCTCGGTCAGGACATGGCCGAGTCCCTGAGAAAAGCCCTCGTAGCCCGCAGATTCCGGGACCTCGATGGGCTGCATGTGTGCCAGGCCACTGGCCATCAGCAGCACCGTATCATTGGTGCTGGTATCGCCATCCACGGTTATCATGTTGAAGCTGTCGATGATGGCTTCGTCCAAAGCCCGTTGGGCCAGGTCTGGAGTGATCTTGGCGTCGCTGGTGACCAGGCAGAGCATGGTGGCCATGTTCGGGTGGATCATGCCAGCGCCCTTGGCCATGCCGGCAATGGTGAACTGGCCATCATCGGTGCTCACCAGAAGGGCGGCCTCCTTGGGCCGGGTGTCGGTGGTCATGATGGCCCTTGCCGCGGCGTGTCCCGCGTCGGTGGATGAGCTGCGCCGGGCAACGGCCAGGGCTATGCCTCGGAGGATCTTGTCCATGGGCATGGGCATACCGATGACCCCCGTAGACATGACCATCAGGTCATGGGCCTCGACCCCCAGTGCGGTGGCCGCTGCGAGGGCAGTCGCCTCGGCGTCCTGGAGACCGCGCTCTCCGGTGCACGCATTGGCGCAACCACTGTTGATGACCACGCCGCGGAGCCCGGTGGGATTCTGCAATAGCACCCGGTGGTCATAGACCAGGGGCGCGGCCTTGATAGCGTTGGTGGTGAACACTGCCGCCCCCACGCAATCGTGCGGCGAATAGATCAGGGCCAAATCGAGGGCGCCAGCAGCCTTGAGGCCGCAGGTCACGCCTGCGGCCTCAAAGCCGGGAGCCGACGTTATGCTTCCCTCTTCGATGGTCTGCATGTGGGTTCCAGACACGCTTGGCCTCCCGTGATCGCCAATGCAATAGAGGTTTGTCTCATCGGCAGCGGCGCCAGGAGCGCTGTAGCCCGTGGCGTCTCTCATGGCCTGACGCCGTAGCTCGCTCCTACTCTCCCAGAATCGCCGGCGCATAGACCAAGAGAGTGATCAGCGCGTCTGAGCCGGCAAAGACCCCAAAGGCCGGCAGGAGCTTTGGGAACTCGCGGTGTCTGGCATAGGTCCAGGCCGCTACTCCGGCCAGAGCAGAGATCACCAATGGCGCCGAGTAGGTGACCACACTGACGACGATAGGGGCCAAGCCGTGGGGAAGCCGGATCGCCGCGAGCCAGCCCGGTCGAAACAGGTATTTGAAGCCGGTGTACACCAATACAGACACGACCAGCATGATCCGTGATCCCAGCCTGGAAAGGTCTCCCTCGGCACGAATGAAGGAGTAGGCCGCAAGAAGCATAAGAGGTGGAAAGACCCATATCAGGGCGACGGGAAACAAGCTCAGCGCCTGAGCTATGCTCCACACGAAACTGAATGCGACCTCCGCAAGATCGCTCCCGCTGATCCGGTTCAGATTAGCGCGCGCTTCCGGGCTTGTGCTTGCATAGTAGACAGCATAGCTTCCAAACCCCGCCGTGTCAATCCAGGCTAGGTGAAGATCGCCGTTTGCATCGGCCAGCAGCATGGGCTTCAACGAGCTACTGCGGGTCTTGCCCACGATCTGATACCCCTTGAGCTCCCCATCACTCCACAGACCCAGCACCACCTGCACAATGCTGGTGGTTCGCCCCACGAGCTGTACCGCAAAAGCCGTGACCAGCTCGTCGTAGTGACCTTGGTTTGTCCAGGGAAGGTAGATGAAATCGGAGTATGCAGGGCTCTGGGCAGCACTGGCCAGGTCCCTGACCCGAAACTGGCTCTTCACCACCCCGTACTCTGGATCGTTGAGAGGGGGAATGTGCACCCGGCGCGGATTGCCGGCCATGTCGGGGCGGCCCGAGGGGAAAGCCACGTAGAGAGAATGGGCCGACGGGCGCGAGAACCCACCACCACGTCGTTCCAGCGACCAGAAGATGTAGACGTCATCGCCAGCCAGCCCCAGGCTGGGACGATGCGCGACCAGCCCTGTAGGCGCAGCGAATCTGGCGATCTGTGAGGAGGGGGAAAGAGCCCGACGCTTGCCATCAAAGGTCGCGTAGCGCAGATAGTGTTCACCATAGTCTGGCTCGTCCAACCAGACGAGATGAGAGATGCCGTGGCGGTCGGCGCGAAACGCAGGGTCAAACCCCGTGACCCCCAAATCCAGGTTCTCCGCCTCTGTTTCCCCCCATCTGTCCAGTCGGACGTGGTAGAGTCCGGCTTGCTCACCCTCCTTCGCACCCCAGAAGACTTCGATGCCTCCAGATGCGCCGGGGCCCACGGCATAGCTCTCGGCCATCACCCCGGGCAGCGAGATCGGCCTGGGATATGAGGCCAAACGCCCCGATGGATCCAGGCGGACATAGAAGAGCCGGCGGACCCCGGCCACGCGGTCGAGCCAGGTCAGGTGCAGGTGGCCACTCTCATCGACGACGATCTCCACCTGGGTGGGCCTGTCCACGCCTATGCGCAGGTCGCACTCTTGCGATACGCGTCCCCAGCGGTCCAGCCGTGCGAAGCGAAGGGACTGCTATCCCTGCTCCGTCTCCTCCGCAACCCAGACCAGATAGATGTTCTCGGCAAGCTGGTCGATCGCCAGGCCCACTTTGCCGCTGATAGCGGCGCGCCCCAGATGCACGCCCCGGCTCCAGTCATCGGCTACTCGCTGGCTCCTTTCTGGAAACCGCTGACACCCCGCCAGCACTAAAGCCTGGAGAACGAGAATCACCAGCACAAGGCATCTGATGGACCCTTTCCGCATGGCTCGCTCCTACTCTGCTCCGGCCTCATATCCAGACTGTCACGGGCATGATCCTGCCCAAACCGGCAGTCTGGCCAAGGCTGACTGATGCCTTCATCTGCGCGGAGGGATTATACGATGCTTGTGGTTCCATATCAACCCTCTCGTTGGCAGGGCGCCACTGTCTGGCAGAACCGCTAGCTGCCGGTCGTCACAAGGCAATCAGCCAGGCAGCAGGAAGGGGAGGGCAACCAGGGGCCAGGGCAAGCCAGACACGGCCACTTGGTCTTTGTCCAAAGCAAAGCGGCCCCTCCCGCAGGGAGAAGCCGCGCAGGAACCGTCAAGACGGTTGGGTGCGAATCAGGTCTCAAGGCATGCGCAGCCGTTGAGTGCCACTGTAGAGTCTGTTCTTGATCTCCAGTATCTGCCGCCTGATGCTGTCATCCTTTTCAAAGAGACCGGCGATCTTGGCATAGCCGTGCAAGATGGTGCTGTGATCCCGCCCTCCCAAGGACCGACCGATTTGCGGCAGCGACATGTCGGTGAGGTCCCGGGCCAGGTACATGGCGATATGACGAGCAGAAGCGATCTTCTTGGTCCGGCGAGGTCCCTTTAGATCATCCACCCTCAGGCCAAAGTAAGCAGCCACGATGTCCAGAACCTGATCGATGGTAAGCTCGACAGGGGTCCTCATCATGTTGTATAGAGCTCTTTCGGCGGTCTCCACAGCGAGAGGATATCCCATCATGCGCGACAAACCCAAGACCTGGTTGAGAGCACCTTCCAACTCGCGGATGTTGGTCTGGAAACGCTGGGCAATAAACTCGACGACCTCGATGGGTAGATCCAGGCCCTGGCTCTCACCCTTGGCCTTCAGAATGGCCATCCGCGTCTCCAGGTCTGGTGGCTGCACATCGGCAGTGAGACCCCATTCGAAACGTGAGCGCAGGCGCTCCTCCAGGCCCACAAAAGCCTTGGGCGGACGGTCGCTGGATAGAACGATCTGCCGGTTCTCCTGGTAGAGGTCGTTGAAGGTGTAAAAGAACTCCTCTTGGGTGCGCTCCTTGTTGACGATAAACTGGACGTCATCGATGAGCAGCACGTCGATGGTGCGATACTTGGCCCGGAACTCCTCCGTCATGCGAGTACGGATCCCTTTTATCAGGTCGTTGGTGAAGGTCTCCGCCGAGACGTATAGCGCTCGCTTCTCATCCTCCAGCACGCGGTTGCCGATGGCGTGCAAGAGGTGCGTCTTCCCCAGCCCCACACCTCCGTAGATGAAGAGCGGATTGTAGGACGTGCCTGGATTCTCCGCCACCGCGAGTGAGCCAGCGTGAGCCAGACGGTTCGACCGACCCACGATAAAGTTGGCGAAGGTGTGCTTGGAGTTCAGCTTGATGAGATCACCCTCGCCGACCCCACGCCAGGTCCTCCCCTGCGGCGATGCTTGCTCTCCCAGCAGCCCCACGTCCTCCTGGACCACGGTCTCGTTACGCCGCACGACGAAACGCACCGATACGGTCCGACCGGCTGTCTCAGAGAGCACCCGCTGGATGAGAGCATAGAGACGGTTCTCCAGCCAGTCCTTGGCGTACGCAGACTGGACGCCTATGACCAGCACGCCGTCCTCGTAAGATACTGCCCAGGTGTCTCTCAGCCAGGTGTCGAAAGTGGGCTTGGTAAGCTCAAGCTGGAGCTGACCGACCGCTGCTCGCCAGAGTCGAATTGCGTCCATCGGCGTTTTACCTTCCAAGGCGTCTCACCTGCTTCTGCGACCGAGCCAATCGCGTTCCGCCAGCACCGCTCCAGACGGAAGCAAAGCGCCATCAACGAGAGAAACAGCCAAGCGCGTCGGCAGTGGCCCACAGTCGCCTCTGGGCTTTGTCGCCGCTTTCGTCGTACTAACTGGATGCCGACCAGAACTTGTTGGGACCACCGATGCTCCGAGTGAACTTGCGCTGGGAGAGCGCAGAGGATAGGCACCCGAGACATCAGAATGAGGAAAAGGTTACAGCCATCCAACCAGGAGAAGCCTTCACACCGAAGAAAACTCTCTACTCTGATCGACTGCCCATCAGATCAGTCAGAGCCACGAGACACACCCGCGACGGGTCTTATATCATAGCGTCGCACCCATTCTACCATCGACTGGTCACTTTGGCAAGGGGTTTGGCGACGAATTCGCGTCAATTTCACTCCGACTGTACTCTTCGCCAGGCCCCCGTCTCCCGGGGCCATCCCGCAATGCTCCCCCAGGCTGAGGCTGTTGAAAAACGCCGGTGACAGGGCTAATCGCTCTCTCCGGCGGTGCCTCTGCCAACCAGTGAGTGCAGAATGGCAGCGACCGCCTTTTGAGGCAAGTCGGCGCTGCGATCGTATAGGTTGTATCTCAGTTGTTTACGGTTTGTAGGGGCGGGGTCGCCCCCCCTAGGCCGCAAGCCCTTATTGCGGCAGTCTCTGCACGGGGAGGGGGCCGGGGGGAAGGATAGATGGGCGGCCCCACCGCTACTGGCGAGACGCCTTTTTCAGTACCCTCCCCAGGTCAGGTGTTGGTGGCCACTGCCTCCTATGCTATAATCTCGACCATCGTCTTTGGGCCTCACAGTGAGAGTTGGGACAGGTATGAGAGATAGCCGGACGGGCAAGGGATATGGCGCCCTTGCCCAGATCGTTGCCGCCCTTGCGGTGTTCTGCCTGATCAGTTGCCGGGCGCAGTCGCACGCCCTGGCAGGGCGAGTGCTGGATGCAGGTGACGGCAGCCTGCTCGTCGCCAAAGTGATCGTCGGCGAGAAGCCCTATGACACTGACGCCGACGGACAATTCGAGATCCCCCTGGACCCGGGCTCGCATCAGGTGCAGGTGCTGGCCCCTGGATACGTGACGCAGTCGTTCACCGTGTCCATCGACGAGACCAGTCCCCCCGATTCAGACCAGGTAGTCGAAGTGCGCCTTCATCGTCGTGTGTTGTCCGGCGTGGTGCTCGACCGCGACAGCGGTCAACCGGTCGCCGGGGCCCTGCTCAACCATGGGCAGGCGAAGGTGATCACCAACCAAGAAGGGCAGTTCGAGGTGGAGGCCAGACCACAAGTGTCCCTGACCGTGTCCTGTCCTGGCTATCTTCCGCTTCAGGTGTCGGAGGCCGAAATAGAGGCCGCTTTCGGGCCCACGGGTCTCATGGATGGGTACTGGGCCGTTGCTATGGTGGCCCGGGTACTGACCGGCACCGTGCTCGAAGCTGGCACAGCCAGACCGCTCTCTGGAGCACTCGTTTCCGTCGGTGATGTCACCACTTTGAGCGACGCGGACGGCCGCTACGAGCTGCGCTATGTTCAGCCCGGAACCGGCATCGCCGTCTCGAGCACAGCTCACCGTCCCGCTTCATCACTGGCCTACGTGGGACAGGCCACGCAAGACCTGGTTCTGGACCCGTGGCAGGTGACCTTGACCATTCTGGACGGGGCCACGGGCCAGCCTCTTTCTGAGGCCAGAGTAGCCTCTCCCCGGGCCTTCAGTATCACTGATGCCCAGGGAAAGGCATCGTTGTCGGTGCTCCCGGGCACCCCGGTGACCGTGACCGCGGAGGCCTACCGATCAGCCACGCTGGTCTATGAGGGGCAAGAGATCCTGGACGTTTCACTGCACCGCACGTTGACGGTCGAGCTGCGTGACAGAAAGACTGACAACCCCGTTTCGAACGCTCTCCTTCAGGTTTTCTCGGGCGAGCCGGAGCCAATGCTCTTGAGGACCGACTCCGAAGGGCGCGCGGAACTGGAAGACGCTTCGGCTGCCCTGACGGTTACGGTCAAGGCCCCCGGCTACCGGCGCGTGTCCATGCCGGTCACGCAGACGGCAGAGATGGGGATCGACCTGGAGCCTTTCGAGGCGCGGGGCGTTCGGGTGCCCTTTGCCCTGCTGGGGGTGCCAGACAGGATGGAGGCCCTCTTGTCGCTCGTGGACGATTCCGAACTGAACGCAATCGTGGTTGATGTCAAGAGCGACGGCGCGCGCATAGCCTGGCCCAGCGCCCTGCCCCTGGCCCAGGAGGCCAGCGCCTACCAGAAAGGTCTGATGGACTTGAGGCAGTTCGTGGAGGACTGCCACAAACGCGGCATCTATGTCATTGCGCGCATGGTGGTATTCAAGGATCACCTGCTGGCCCTGGCGCGGCCTGAATGGGCATTGAAGTGGCCCGAGGGGCAGTTGTACGAAGACGGCGAAGGACTCCACTGGATGGATCCGTTTCTCCAGGAGGTACGCGACTACAATATCGCCCTGGCTCTGGAGGTGGCCAACATGGGGGTTGACGAAATACAGTTCGACTACATCCGGTTTCCCTCGTCCGGCCGGGTAGGAAGGCTGGTCTATGCCGAGGAGTGGGAGTGGGAGCCCAGGGTAGCTGCCATAACCGAGTTCTGTCGCCAGGCCTACGAGGCGCTGAGCCCCACGCAAGTCTTTGTCTCCCTGGACATCTTTGGCTTGAACGTATGGCTCTACGCGAGTGACGAGAGGGGCGACTGGGGCGACAACGGCATCGGGCAGGACATAGAGGCCCTGGCCCCCTACATGGACTATATCTCGCCGATGCTCTATCCTTCCCTTTTCGACCCAGGGAGTCTGGGCTACAGCGTGCCCGCTCTCCATCCCTATGAGGTCATCTATCGCAGCCTGATCAAGACGCAAGAGCGGATTCCAACGAAAGTGCGTCCCTGGCTGCAGCACTATTCGCGGGGCGTCTCCTATGATACGATCGACTTCCTCAAGCAGAAGAAGGCTGCCCAGGATTCGCAGACCTGCGGGTGGCTTTTCTGGCAGCCCGGAGGCCGGTACAATCCTGAGGTCTTCGATCCCAAAGCCTACGAGCGATACCCAGAGGCGTTGGTGTCGCTCCCCAAGAGCGATGAGACCACGGACTGAGGCCACGGTTCGGAGAGCGTAGCGCCGATTGGCCGGCAGGATTCACCCTGCAATCGGATCAGCTAGATGGCCCTCGTGCCGCACACCTTCATGACCGCCCGGTGTATGGGCCGGTATCCCTCAGCAGCCTGACCAACCGTCGGCACAGATGCCTCGTCCGGCTTGTCAGAGATACCGAACAGCAGCACGCCTCTCTCGGCCATGTAGCCAGCCAACCCGCTCACTTCCGCCGTGATGACTATCTCGCTGGAGAGGACCTCTTCTTCGGTGGCATCATCGGGCAGCACATCCATGCAGGCGATCGTTTCGAGATACTCGCCCCTGCGGAACCCTTTGAAGGGCGTGGGGTCCTTCACCTCCAGGCCGTGGCGGACCTCTTCGTGGGCTGCCAGCAGGTCTGATGACATGCGGCTGCGTCGAGCATCGCAGCGGGCTACAAAGTCGGCGATGGCAGAGAGCCTGCCGTCTGCCAGCTCGCGCCACAGGTCTGCCGAAGCACAAGCGCCCCCCGAAACCATCAGGCAGACGTAGGCCAGATAGTCCTGGTTGTCGGCGGTGAAGTGATGGTAGTGGGGTTGATTGAGGCGGTCGTACACCTTGCGAAAGGCCGCGACCTCGAAGCCCTCCCCCAGAGCGGCCCTCATGGTGCGCTGCACGGCCCTCACCCGGGCAGCATCGATGACCTGGTCATTGCGGCCCCTTGCACCGAGGGAGGTCTTGTCCAGGTCGATGAGGAGTGCTGTACGCTCATCGCAG
>DATKWG010000002.1:0-7941 GCA_035529675.1 Anaerolineae bacterium | reverse complement strand
GGGGACGCGGCCCCCGGCGTCCTCCCGGTTTGGGTTGGAATGTACGATATCGGGACAAAGCACCGCCTGCCGGTGACCGACGCCCAGGGAACCCCCGTCGGCGACACTCTTCAGTTGACCCAGATACGCGTGGGAGAACCTGACTACGAGCAGCCTAGGCCCGCACATCCTCGAAACGTCACCATTGGACAGAGCATACGTCTGCGAGGATGCGACTTGGCCTCAGCCGAAGCAAGTCCCGGCGAGACGATCGATGTCACCCTCTACTGGGAATGCCTCGCACCCATGGAGACCAGCTACACTGTGTTCGTACACCTTTTGGGACCCGATGGCAGGTTGTACGGCCAGCAGGATAGCATCCCCCGGGGTGGGCGCCTCCCGACCACACACTGGGTCGCGGGCGAAGTGATCACCGACGAGTTTCCTGTGCCCGTGTCGCAAGATGCCCCCGTAGGAGCATACACGCTCCTTGTGGGGATGTACGACGTTCGGACGGGGGTACGCCTGGCTGCGTTGGATGGTGACGGCACCCCCTTGGCGAACAACGCCGCGTTCATTGGGGAGGTGACAGTCAATGAATAGAGGAGCTGCCCCTGCCGGCGAAGCAGTCCAGACGAAGCGTGGCAGGCTGCTCGACCTTCTGTTCTGGTGCTTGCTGGCCCTCATCGTTGCGGCCTTTGTCGCGTGGCATTGGCAGCCTGCCCACCAATTCGCCTGGAAGTTCGACGAGGGCGTTGACCTGATTAAGGCCCGCCTATTGCTCGACGGACACGCCCTGTACCGCGACATCTGGTCGGAGCAAGCGCCCCTTCTTACCGTGCTGTGGGCGGCGGCGTTCTCCGTCTTTGGTCAGAGCGTTTTCGTTGGGCGTGCCCTTGTGCTGGCCTTCTCGGCCTTGGCCATCGTGGCCACAGGCTCGATCGCGCGACGCCTGGCCGGACGGACGGCAGCGTTGGCCGCGATCCTCTTCCTGGTGCTGCTGCCGCGCTTTCATCAGCTCTGCAGGGTGATCTTGATCGGCCTGCCCGCCATCAGCGTTGGACTGGTGGCCCTGATTGCGGGCCTCGCCTTCCAGGCTAGCCGGAAGACACGGTGGCTGGCCCTGTCGGGAGTGCTGTTTGGCCTGAGCTTGCTGATCAAGCCGCTCACCGCGCCACTCTATTTGCCCCTCAGCGCTCTGGCGCTTCTTGACTCGGGCGAGCGCCGTCCCCCGCTGAAACAGCGAATCCGCCTCTGGCTGGCCTTCAGCGCGATTGTCGCTGGCACCCTTTTGCTTGCGCTGGTACTGTTCAGTCCACTCGCTTTCCTGAGTCAGGTCGTGGGCACATTGATCCAAGCCAGAGAGGCCGACGGGCTGTCTCTCGCCGCGAACATGGCCCAGCTGGGCGCCTTCCTCTTCAGGGACAAGTGGGAGCTCTCTTATGCTGGCCTGCTTTGCCTGGCAGGCGTGGGCCTGTTGTGCCTCGCCGTTCGGCGCCGATGGAGCCATCTGGTGCCCCTGGTACTCTGGATAGTGGGCGCCCTCGTCGCCCTGATGCTCCACTCCCCTCTGCGAGATCACGAGGTTTTCCTACTTCTGCCAGCCATCGTCGTGCTCGCCGGCCTGGGGGTAGAGCAGGCACTGACGGGGCTGAGGACATTCGGCTCGACCGGCCTCCGCGAGCGTCTTCTAACTGTGGCCGCATGCCTCGCCCTGGCACTCACCGCCGTCAACCTGGTGCCAGCGGCCCAAGTAGACCTGGCCATGCGAGTCGATTCGCTTGTCGAGGCCACGGAATCCCCGACGCACTTGGTTGCTTTGAGATTCCTGCAATCGCATACTCCGCCAGATAGCGTGATCATCACAGACGACCCCATGCTGGCCTTCAAATCGGGGCGCCTCATCCCGCCGGCACTAGCCGTGCCCTCGTATCGACGCATAGAAGCCGGCGAGCTCTCTTCAGCATTCCTAATCGGTCTTACAGAAGAGGTGCGCCCGTCTGCCATTCTCTTCTGGGAGCGACGACTGAGCCGAGCCACGGAGTACTTTGATTGGGTATCGGCCAACTACTGTGCTATCCATGCCTATCCCCACCAAGAGTGGATGCGACTGATCTATGTGCCCTGTGGTCCAGCGGAGATCACCTTTCCTCAGCCCGCATCGACTCAGGACGGCATCGCCTTCCTGGGCAGCAGCGTGAAACGCCTTGGTGTCGAGCCAGGCGACTCTTTGGAGGTAACGCTCTACTGGCGTGCCGAAACCCAAATCAGCCAGGACTATACCACATTCGTCCAGTTGCTGGATGCCCAGGGCAATTGCTGGGGACAGGTAGATCAGCAGCCTTTCGACGGCCGGTATCCCACCAGTGAATGGCCCCCTGGCGGGTCCTTCATCCAGGAGATCAGCCTGCCCGTGCGAGCGGACGCCCCCAGTGGCGAGCAGACACTGTCCGTGGGGCTCTACGATGCTCAGATTCACCGTCTGCCTTTGTACGACGCCGAGGGCCATCGCTTGCCAGGAGACCAAGTGACTCTCACTCCCCGTCCGGTCGTGCGCTGGCAAGGCCAGTTCGACCTGCCCACTCCCCTCCATCAACAGGAAGCCACTCTGGGAGGTTACCTAAAGCTGCTTGGCTATGATCTGCGCGTACGCGATGAGCCAGTGCATCCAGGCGAGGTCGTAGCCCTGACTCTGTACTGGCAATGCCTGGGCGAAATGGATACGAGCTACACGGTATTCGCTCATCTGATTAATGACGAAGGAGACCTGGTGGCCCAGTGTGACCAGGTCCCGGGCGGCGGAGCGTTCCCCACCACCGGCTGGCTGCCGCGTGAGGTGATCACGGACGAGTATCACGTGGCCCTGCCGCAAGACACCCCCGGAGGCAACTACACCTTGGTCATCGGCATGTACGACCTCCAGACGGGGATTCGTCTGACCGCGGTGGACGCGCACGGAACGCCCTTGCCCAACAACAGCGTGCCCGTCGGGCAGGTAACCATTCATGAATGAGCAGGCTCCCCATAGCGTGAAGAATCGAGCAGGGACGAGACATTCTAGGCTGGAGCTGCTCTCGCTGTCGCTTGTCCTGCTGGTTTCCCTGGGACTGCGCCTCTTTGACCTGGACGTGTTCCTGGCTGGCGACGAGACCAAGTGGATGTGCCGCAGCATCCTCTTTCACGATGCCCTCCGTCGAGGCGACTTGGGGGCCACCTACCAGACCGAGCACCCCGGCGTGGTGACCATGTGGCTCGGGGCGTTAGCGGTCCCTCTCGCTCAGGCAGGGGAATGGACCGATCTGTGCGCCACAACAGGGGGCAGTGAGCTGACCCGTGTTCAGGACCGTTCCGCACTGGCTCGCCTTGCGTCGCTTATCTTCCAGGTACGACGATTGGCCGCCCTCACCACTTGGCTGGGCATCGTGGCCCTCTATTGGCTCCTCAAGCGCCTCCTTGGCGGTCGGACCGCTTTGCTGGCCACAGCGTTCGTGGCCTTGGACCCGTTCCACCTGGCCCTGTCGCGCGTGCTCCATCTTGACGCGCTACTGGCGACCTTCATGGCCCTCTCCCTTGTGAGCCTGCTGTTGTACGGAGGGCAGAACAAGCGCAAGGGCTATCTAATCCTCTCCGCAGTGGCCGGGGGGCTGGCCACGGCCAACAAATCGCCAGGACTGTTCCTGTTCGCATGGACTGCGCTATACCTGGGAGCGAGGGCCTGGGGCACAGAGCCCAAACAGCGCCGCGAACGCCTCCTGACAGCCCTTCGCGCGATGGTCTTGTGGGGCATGGTGGCCGTGGGCGTGGTGATCGTGCTATGGCCCGCCTTGTGGGTGGACCCGTTGGGCACGCTTCAGAAGGTATTCGGCGCAGCGGTGGGCTACGCGCAGGAACCGCACGGTGGGTCCAACTACTTCTGGTTCGCCGTACGTCCCGATCCAGGCCCGGCCTTCTACCCCGTCGCCTGGGCCTTCCGCACCACCCCGTGGGTCATGGTGGGGCTGGCATCATTGGCGATCGCCGTGCGAAAGCGGTCGCTCCTGACCTGCATCATCCCCCTGCTTCTTTTTGCCCTGGTCTTTGCCGCTCTCATGACCGTGGGCGCAAAAAAGTTCGACCGGTACCTGCTCCCGGTGTTCCTGATCCTGGATATCCTGGCGGCCATAGGCTGGATGGCATTGATCGGCCTGTTGACAGATCGACTGCCGTCAGCATGGAGGCGGGTGGCACCCGGCGGGGCAACCATCCTGCTGGCGGCGGTCCAGTTGGTGCTCGTGCTTCCCTGCAGACCCTACTACTTTTCCTATTACAACCCCTTGCTGGGGGGGGCGCGGGCGGCAACCCGTGTGCTGCTGGTCGGCTGGGGAGAGGGGCTGGAAAAGGCCGCCGAGTACCTCAACGCCAAGCCCGGTGCGGACAAGTTCCACGTCAATACCGGGCACATCTCCCAGTTCGCCCCTTTCTTCCGTGGTCACACCAGCGGCCTGAATGATCTCGACTTGGCCGAATCGGACTACTATGTGTTTTACTGGAACTACATTCAACGCCGACGTGAGCCCCAGACCCTGGATCGCTTCTATGGGGTAGAGCAACCCGAGTATGTGGTCAACGTCCACGGCATTGACTACGTCTGGATATACGCCAACACCTTGTACCGGCCCGCGCTTGACTATCTGCACGAGCGGGCCGATCCACAACGCGACGTGGTGCTTCTGGACATGCACGCAGGCTTGAGCAGACACTATGCCGGCCCCCTTCCCCTCGCCGTTGTGGACGGATCAGTGAGCGAGGACCACATCCTGGCTGGGCTGGCCAGGGCCACGGCAGGCCGTCAGCGGGTCTGGTACCTTACCTTTCCCGATGTGCCGGGCGATTCCCGAGGCCTAATCCACCACCACCTCGGCCAGCAGGCAACCAAAGCCCAGGAGGTCAGCCTCGACGGGATGCAGATTGCGCGCTACGATCTCCATCCAGACGCGCGGTTTGTCCCACCCAGTCCAGAGGTGGAACACGAGGTGTACCTTGATGAGGCAATCATGTTGGTGGGATACGACCTGGTCGGCGGGCGACTCTGCGCTGGCGAGACGATGGTCATCAGGCTTTATTGGCGGTGCACTGGATCGGTGCCGACCAGCTACACGGTGTTCACCCACCTCCTGGCCCCGGACGGAGAGAGGTATGGTCAGCGTGACAGCATCCCCGTGGGCGGCTCCCGCCCAACCACGTCCTGGCTGGCAGGCGACACCATTGTGGATGAGTACCAGATCCAGATCGCTCTGGACGCACCGCCCGGGGAGTATCAGCTTGCGGTGGGGATGTACGACTTCAACACCGGCCTGCGGCTGCCAGCCTTTGATGCCGATGGACACCAGCTACTGGAGAACCGCACCCTGATCAGGGGCCTCGCCATAGAGGAGAAGGATTGCAGGTGAAGCACAGAGAACGGGGCGACCTGGCCCTGTGGTGTCTGACGACCCTGGTGGTTGCGGGCCTGGTGGCGGTGTCCCTGGCTGCCTGCGCCGCAGACGGCGCGAATGGCGCCGACCTTGTTTTTGCCGATGGCACCAGGCACTGCAAGCAGACGGAGGCGCCCGTCAGCCTCTGGGATCTGCCAGGCGGAGTCCCCTCAGGGGCAAAGATCATCGGTGACATACCACACGGCACGCGTCTGACCATTCTGGAAGGGGCATCACGCTTTGGCATCGGCTACTACCTGGTAGAGTACGAAGGGACTCGGGGTTGGATACCGCACATGTTCACCAAGGAGGTAGAGCCTTTCTGCCAATAGCCGCCCGGGACTGAGAGACACGTGGGAGACGGCAGTGTGAGAGAAGTGCAGGACGCGTTCACCAGAATGCCGGTGGGGAGCGGAGGTTGGTGGTGACCATCGGTCGGGCCAGGCCTCGCAAATGGCTGTGGTGGCTGTTCATCCTCTGTATGGCCACGGCCTTTGTGATCCGGGGCTGGGAAGCCATCGAACGCAACACAAACGCCAGCGCCTTCGATCAACGATCCTACCTGGGATTGGGGCTGAACATCCGTGAGGGCAGGGACCCGTCCGACGGCAAGCGAAACCCACTGCTGCCCGGGCTGATGTCCCTGTTTGCCCGACGCCAGTGGGCCTACTACACAGAATCAAAGTTCCTTAACCTTGCCCTTGGCGTGGCCTGCATCCTGCTCACCTTCGAGCTGGGCAGGCGGTGGTTTGGCCTCGCCGTGGGCGCATTCGGCGCTGGTCTTGTCAGCGTGAACCCCGCTTTCTTGCACGTATCTTCTCACGTCATGGCCGAGCCGTTGCTGACGACGCTGACGCTCCTGAGTTGGTACCTGATGGCCCAGGCCCTATCCGCCCCCACCGAGAAGCGATCCCTGTTTGCCGCCTGCGCAGGGCTCACTTGCGGTCTGGCCTACGAAACGAAGGCAACAGCCCTGCAAATGGTGCCCGCATTTGTGCTGTGTGCCATCTGGGCCTACAGGCGACGATGGTGGTCCCAGAAAGAGTTCTGGCTGTTTGCCGGAGTGTGGGTGGTCGCGCTCATGCCGCTGGCCGTCTTCAACCTGAAGGAGTATGGCAACCCCCTCTACAACTATAACTTCAAGCACGAGATCTACCTGGACAGCCCGGCGCAGCGGCACTTTGCCGACATCAGCGAGGCGCCAACCCTAACGACCTATCTCCAAGGCCACACCCTGGAAGAGATCGCTGGTCGCACGTGGTACGGCCTCCGGCAAGTGACCCGCATTCTGTTCACAGCTCTGGCCCCCCTGGACCTGGAGCGCCTTCCGGGAACGTGGGAGATCCTGTGGATCGCAAGCTGGCTTGTCCTCGGCGCGTTCCTCTTCTCGCAGCGCAAGGTGCTGGGCCCCCGATTGCGACGCCACGCCGCCGCCTTCCTATTGCTGGGTGTCATGTTGGTGCTTTCGCTCATCCCCCTGGGCTTCTTTGTCCAGGCCTCGAACGTCGGCCCTCGTTTCATCGTTATCTTCCAACCGATGATCTACATCGTGGCTATCGGCACCGTACGAGAGCTGGTCGTTGCCCGTCCCAAAGTCCCAAGCAGTGCCCCAACGTGGGTATGCCGGGTTCTTCTGGCCGGCCTGCTGGTCTGGTCAGCGTGGCTGACCGCACGAGCAGTGCCGCGCATAGTGGGCCATCCGTTCGCCCTGGACCGCGAAGCAAACGCGAGGGGCGAGGCGGTTCTCGCCTGGCTCGAGGAAGGCACGCCTTATGGCTCCCGCGTGCTCTGGGGGCCCAGCTACACCCTCCCCAACTGGCTATTCGAGCGGAGGCTCAGCCTCAAGGACACGCCCTCCAAGGCGCAGACTTGGGAGGACGTAACCGCGTTTGCCAGCCAGAATGGACTCGTGTATGCTATTCTTGACTGGGAGATGGTGGGCCGAAGACGGGCTGCCTTTTCCAGCTACTTTGAGGCAGACTATCCCTATGTCATCATCAAGGGTTTGCCGCCGGACTGGGCGCTCATCCTGCCTTACGAGGGAATTCCATGCAATTGGTGTGTGTTCCGCCTGGTGGGGGCCGTGCCACTGGAGCACCAGGCATCCATCGCCTTGGGCGAGTTTGCCCGTCTGGTGGGCTACGAGATACACCCACAGCCCGCCATTCCTGGCGAGCCAGTGTACGTCACTCTGTACTGGCGCGCCCTCAAGCAAACGGCCATCGACTACAGCGTCTTTGTGCACCTTCTGGACAACCAAGGCCAGATCGTTGCCCAATCTGACGGCCAACCTGTGCAGGGGTACTACCCGACCAGGCGGTGGCGCTCAGGAGATCTGCTCGGCGATCGTCACACACTCGTCATTCCGTCAAATCAATCCCCGGGAGAGTACCGCCTGGCCGTGGGCATGTACTACTGGCAGACCCTGGAGCGCTTGCGGGCCCTTGCCCAAGACGGAACACGACTCCCCGACGACTACATCTTGCTGTCTCAGCCCGTCATCGTCAAG
>DATKWG010000001.1:0-15553 GCA_035529675.1 Anaerolineae bacterium | reverse complement strand
GATCGCCTCAAGCTGCTGCTGGAGCATTCCAGCCTGAGCCTTGAGTGCCTCCACCTCTTGCTCTCTGGTCGGAGCGCCGTAGGCAGGCGGCACAAAGCCGGGAGCCGCGTACCCAAGGCGCGCCCATCCGGGGAGACCGGTGGCATAGTACATGTTGCGCCAACCGCGCCCGCCCCCTCTCCATCCCCAGCCCATGCCAAGGCCGAACCCCGGCCCAGGATTCATGTAGCCTGGCCCCGGGAATCCCGCGCAGTAGCCGGCTGCTCTACCTGTCATCGGTCCCATACCCATGGGGCCAGTTCTATCTCCGCGTGGCATCTTGCATGCCTCCCTTCAGTTGTATATGAAATGCTCGTAGGGCTGTCCTATGGACCGGCCTACCATCGACCACGCCCGCCGCGTCCGTCCCAGGCGCGCCCACGGCCAAACGGTCTCATCGCATAGCCGCGCCCAAAGCCGAAGGCTCTTGGGAAACGACGCATCCGTCTTCCCACCCATGGCCTCCGGTACCCGGTCCCGTAGAACGGCCGAGGATATCCGATCCCTGGGTTCATGTAGCCGGGAACGGGATAGCCGGCGCAGTAGCCAGCCCCTCTCCCAGTCATTGGCCCGAAGCCTGCAGGTCCTGCTGCATCTCCGAATGGCATTTCTCTCACCTCCTTTCCCCGTTGGGTCTGTCACAAGTCTACCGACGGCGTGCACGGACTGGGCCGAGTCGTCGCCGCCGGCCACGACTCGTTCTCCAGACAAGCCGCCAGTTGTTTGTCAACCAGGGCGCAAGGCAGGCAGTCTGCCCGGGCAGTCTCGCCGCCGCCGGCCAGGTCAAGGCGCGCCCAGACTGTACCGGTGTTCCTTGCATCCCGGCGTATCCCACGGTTGCCTCACCCGTCCCTGGCTTGGGCAGGCGCATCACGCAGTAGCCCTCACCCCGGCCAGTGAGGGGTCCCTCACCGCGGGGTCCCGTTCCGTCAAACCTCGGCACTCTCATCACCCCCTCGCTTCGTCACTATCTGCCAACTGTCACCCTCAAGTGGCGGGCGAATACCGCACTCTTGGCCTTCAGCAGTAGGCGGAAGTTGCCATGCCTCTTGCTCACGGCTTCGAGAAGAGGGCCAGTGGAACTCTCCATCCCCTTCCTGCATATGTTGATGGTAGAAGCCCAAGAAATGGTGGAGCACCTGGTCTGTCTCCCGCAGTTGGGCGACCCAGTCGGCCAGGGCGGCGTTCCCGACCCGGGTAAGGCGATAGATTCGGCGGGCGGGCCCAGAGGACACCTCGGTCTGCCACTGCGACTCGATCAACCCGCCACGTTCCATGTCCCTCAACATGCGGTAGACAAGGCTGGCATTGATCTGGTTCATGCCGAATTCGGCCAATGCCTGGGCCAGCTCGTAACCGTGTCTCGGTTTGATGTGCAGCAGCAGTAGCAGACAGGGCTCCATGAAGCCCCGAACGCGTCGGGGACCTCTGGGGCCAGGGCCTCCTCGGTGGCGCCTCCGCAGTCCTGGCATTCAAACAGGTTCCTCCGCAGCTAAAGACGCTCGTTATCTAAGGTCACATGGTCTCTATCGACAACATCATTATACCATGTGTTGGAGGCGTTGTCAAGGGGTATTTCGGAGGGTATCGAAAAACGTTGACGAAAGACCGAATCGCCCTTTTCCCCCCCCCTTTCCGAACATGGGACTGTTGCAGCATTCGGACAATGCACGACTGCCACCACAGGGGCGGTGTGGTAGTATAGGGTTTATCTCAGTTGGTTGCGTTGATTCCGCTATGAATCGCGCCTAGTTTCGCGGCTTTTTCGTGCGAAATTCATGCTTTTTTCACATCTCTTGAGTATAATGAGGGTTAGAGGAAGACAGACGGAACGGGCTGTCCGCACTGAGGGACGCCCTGGAGGCGGGCGATGCTGATCGAATTGCGCAATATCTCCAAGATCTACCAGATGGGTGAGGTTCAGGTGAGAGCCCTGAGTGATGTGACCTTTGGCATCGAGGAGGGTGAGCTGACGGCCATCATGGGGCCATCTGGCTCGGGAAAGAGCACCCTGATGAACGTCATCGGCTGCCTGGATCAGACCACCTCGGGCCAATACCTGCTGAACGGGATCGACGTCTCCACTCTGGACGACAACGAGCTGGCCCGAATCCGCAACCGCCGGGTAGGTTTCGTCTTTCAGATGTACAACCTCTTGCCTCGCACGACGGCCTTAGACAATGTGGAGGTGCCCCTTGTGTATGCGGGGGCGAGGAATCGTCGCGAGAGAGCGATGCAGATCCTGGCAGAGGTTGGCCTAGCAGATAGGGCTCGTCACCGGCCCAACGAGCTTTCGGGAGGCGAGCAGCAGCGTGTGGCCATCGCACGCGCGTTGGTCAACGACCCGGACATCATTCTGGCCGACGAGCCCACCGGCAACCTGGATAGCAAGAGCGGACTGGAGATCATCGCATTGTTTCAGCGGCTGAATCTGGAGCGGGGTATCACCGTCATCTATGTCACCCACGACTCGGACATCGCCGCCTTCACCAGGCGCATCATCCATCTTCGCGATGGAGCGCTGGTGGCAGACGAAAAGGTGGCCAACCACCGCCGTGCGCCGGGGGCTCTGGATCGGGAGGGCGCGCATTGATCGTGCCTCGCCTCGAGGGGTACGCGGCCTGTCCCGGCCTGGGTGGGCAGCCGTGCCCCCCTTGGCTGTCGGTCTCAGTCTTTGGGTTGTCAGAGCATTGCGTTGTACAATGCGTTGCGGTCTCCGGTCCCATGCAGGAGCCGGGTAGACCCATAACACTGCAGGACGGGTATCAGGAAGACCCACCTGGTCCCTGCCCTGAAAGGAGCGGAATGTCGTGAAACGGCGATGGGTGATCATCCTTGTGCTCGTGGTTGCCGCGGCCGGGGCCTACTATCTGTGGCGGCGAGCGCGGGTGGCAGAGAATAGCGGTACTGCGTACGAGACAGTGCAGGTCGAGCGGGGAGATCTCGTCGTTATGGTCAACGCCGCTGGCAGCATCTCGGCTGGCCGGCAGACCGACCTTGTCTTTGGCACCAGCGGAAGGGTGAGCGAGGTTCTGGTCGAGCCCGGCGACGTGGTCGCTGCCGGGCAGGTGCTTGTTCGCCTTGATCCGATAGACCTGGAGTTGAGCGTGGCCAAGGCGAGGTTGAGCTTCGCCTCGGCCGAAAACCAGCTCAGGAAGCTGTTGGTTGACAGCACCGAGGCAGATGTGGCTGCGGCACGAGCCAGCGTCAAGAGCGCCGAGGAGAGCCTTGCCCGGGTCATCGCCGGGGCAACGGAAGCGGAGGAGGCGGCAGTGCTGGCCAGCGTCAAGAGCGCCGAGGAGGGCCTTGCCCGGGTCATCGCCGGCCCAACGGAGGCTGACATCGCCGTGGGTGAGGCGGCGCTGGCCTCGGCCACGGAGAGCTATCAGAGGTTCTTGGAGGGTCCCACCGCCGCGGAGATCGAGGAGGCCGAGCTTCGACTCTCGCAGGCCAAGAACAGCCTGTGGTCGGCTCAGTCGCAGAGGGACTCCGTGGGTGGGCAGGTGGAGAGTGGTAGGGCTTCGTCCTCCTCCTATAATCAGGCGCAGGCCTCCGTGGCCAATGCCGAGATCTCGGTGCGGCTGGCTGAGATCGCCCTGGCCAATCTGAAGGAGCCAGCGACTGCTGCAGAGATCCAGGACATGGCGGCAAAGGTTGAGCAAGCCAGACAGAACCTCCAGGACCTGCGTGACGGCCCCACTGCAGCAGAGATCGCATCGGGCGAGTCGCAACTGGCCCAGGCTCAGGCCACGCTCGACGACCTTGACGGCCCCAGCGCGGCGGAGATCGCGTCGGCCGAGTCGCAGCTGGCCTCGGCCCAAGCCAAACTGGATGAGCTTCTACGCGGGCCATCCGAAGAGGATATCGCCATCTCAGAGGCCCAGGTAGAGCAAGCACGCTTGAGCCTGGAGCAGGCCGAGAAGCAACTGGAGAGCGCGACGCTGGCTGCGGCGTACGACGGAGTGATCTTGGAACTGAACCTGGGCGAGGGGGAGTGGGTAGGCGCTACCACGGTCGTCGCCGTGCTCGCAGACCTATCCGCGCTGGAGATAGTGGCTCCACTCTCGGAACTGGACGTGGTGAGTGTGCAGGAGGGGCAGATGGCGATGGTCCAGTTGGACGCGCTGCCCGATGTTCGCCTGCAGGGGCATGTGGCCCACGTGGCTCCCTCTGCCCGGATCGAGCAAGGGGTGGCCAACTATGCCACCACCATCGTGCTGAACGATCCCAGCGGAACGGTGAGGCCGGGGATGTCGGCCAGTATGTACATCGTCACCGACCGGCGAGAGGGCGTGCTCCTCGCTCCCAACCGTGCTGTGCGGTCACAAGGAGGCGAACGGGTGGTGGCCGTGCTGGGGGGTGGCAGCCTGGAGTGGGTGACCGTGGAGACCGGGGCCTTTAACGACACCACGACGGAGATAGTGTCGGGTTTGGAGGAGGGGCAAGATATAGTGGCCAATCCGCCCAGTCCTGCCAGCCAGACGTTTCCGGGCATGGGTGCGATCAGAGGGGGGGCGAACCCAGGGATGGGAGGGGGATTCCCTCACTAAGGGTCGCGTCTCGGGAGGAAGTGATGCAACTAGAGGAGAGCCTGCGCCTGTCTTTTTCCAGCATTCGGGCCAACAAGATGCGCTCGACACTCACGATGTTAGGTGTGGTCATCGGCGTGGCGGCGGTCATCTCTATGCTCTCCATCGGCCGTGGAGCCAAGGAGGCCGTGGAGTCTCAGATCACCGCCATGGGCACCAACTTGCTCTTCATTCGTCCTGGCAGCATCGCCGAAGAGGGCGTCAGCATGGGAGGAGGGACCGCGGCCACCCTCACCTATGAGGACGCCGTGGCTTTGGCGGATCCAGCCAACGTGCCCTCAGCCGAGGCGGTAGCTCCTGAGAGCACGACGGGAGGACAAGTGGTCTATATGGGCAACAACGTGCAGACACGGGTGACAGGCGTCACGCCCGACTATGAGCCGGTGCGCAACGTCGAGGTGGCGACGGGGCAGTTCGTCTCCTCCAACAACCTGACCGGGCGAGCCAGGGTTGCCGTCCTGGGCGCCGAGACCGCTGCCAACCTGTTTGGCGAAGAAGAGCCCGTGGGCAAGGTCATACGCATCATGGGTCAGCCCTTTACCGTGATCGGTGTTCTAGTGGAAAAGGGAGGCACCGGATTCGGCAGCATGGATGACATGATCCTGATCCCCCTCACCACGTTGCAGCAGCGCCTGACGGCTGGGACCCGGTGGCGGGGAGCTCGGGGCGTGGGAACCATCACCGTCAAGGTGGCTAGCAAGGAGGTGCTTGACCAGGCCACGATGGAGATCCAGGAGGTGCTCCGGGATCGACACAACGTCCTCTACGACGATGACTTTATCATCCAAAGCCAGCAAGCGATTCTCGACGTGGCCAGCCAGATGACTGACATCCTGACCGTTTTCTTGGGAGGAGTGGCCGCCATCTCACTGCTGGTGGGAGGCATCGGGATCATGAACATCATGCTGGTCTCGGTGACCGAGCGAACTCGAGAGATCGGCATTCGCAAGGCTCTGGGAGCCCGCAAACGCGACATTCAGGTGCAGTTTCTGGCCGAGGCAACGGTACTGAGCGTCCTGGGCGGCCTGTTGGGTGTGGCTCTGGGTGTGGGCATCTCCCGGATGATGGGGCTACTCTTTCGGGGCGCGGGCATCGAGCCGGTGGTGCACCTAGACGCGATCCTGCTCGCCACCCTGTTCTCGGCGGCCGTGGGCATCTTTTTCGGCATATACCCCGCGAACCGGGCGGCGGGGCTCGACCCCATCGATGCCCTGCGCTATGAGTAGCCCAGGGCGAGGCCCCATCCCTTGATACCTGGCTGGTCAGGCGCATCGTCTACCCTAGTGATGGCCACATCGAGAGCCATGCCGCACGTTAGGAGGAGAACGTGAAGAAGCCCTTGATCATCGCTGCGGCCGTGGTGGGTGTCCTGCTGGTGGCGGCCGGCTCCTTCTGGGGAGGGATGTCCTATGGGCAGTCTCGGGCCACCCAGACCCGCGCCCGCTTCCCTGAGGGCGAGCTCGAGCGGCGCGGTGCCGCGTTCCCCAGGGCAGGCCAAACCCCGCAGCCGGGGCAGGTAGGCGCCCAGCGACTCGCTGGCGGCCTCCGGGGCACCATCGAAGAGGTCGGCGACGACGCCCTGGTCATCACCACCGAGGAGGACACCATCCAGGTGCAGATCACCGATACCACCCTCATAAACAAGTTCGCCGTGGTCACCATTGCCGATCTGGAGGCTGGAGAGCAAGTGGTGGTTTCGGGGACCAGGAACGAGGACGGCAGCTATACTGCGCGCTCCATCCAGGTTACGCCTGCCGGCGGGCCTCAATAATGGTCTGAGGCAGCGGCTCCACTTGTGCTGGGAGGAACCGATGAAGACAGGTAGAGTCTTGGTCATCGTTGCCTTGGCCCTCGTTCTGGGAGGGGCAGGATTCCTGGGCTATCGCTCCTTGAGCAGCGAGCAAGAGAGCGACGCCTATGGCCAGGTGGTAGCCGTTCAGCGCGGCGATATAGTGGCCGCTATCAGCCCGACGGGGGAGGTCTACGTCCCCCGCTGGGTGGAGCTGAGCTTTGACGTGAACAAGATCCCCCTGGTGGAACTGAACGTGGCCCCGGGCAACGAGGTGCGGGCCGGGGATGTCCTGGCCCGCATCGACACCAGCTCGCTGGAGGGGGCCGTGACCCAGGCTGAGGCGAACCTGCTCATTGCCCAGGACGACCTGGAGGAGGCCCTCGATCCCTACACCGAGCTGGACCTGGCCAAGGCTCGGCTGATCGTGGCCCAGGCCGAGGTGAACCTGCCCACCGCCCAGAGCGATCTGGAGGAGGCCTTGAATCCCTACAGTGAGCTGGACCTGCCCAATGCCCGGCTGTCCGTACTCCAGGCCGAGGCCGCTTTGGAGGAGGCCAAGGAGAGCCTGGAGGGAGTTCTCAACCCTGACCTGGCCGCAGCCCAGGCAGCCCTTCGGGACGCCTATGTATCTCTGGAGAATGCAAGACAGAATTTGGTGGTCACCGAAAACGAGGCGACCAGCGCGGAAAAGCTCCGAACCCTCGAGTACGAGGCCAACTGGTATCGACACAACTACGGCGAGGCCCAGGTCAAGTTCCAAGAGGGGAAGATCGATCAACAGAAGCTCGACTGGGAGTACAGCAACATGTTGGCGGCCGAGGAGCAACTGAGAGCGGCCCGGGCGAAAGCCGAGAACTCCCTGATGAACGCCAAGAATCAGGTGACCAAGGCAGAAGAGGCATGGCGAGAGGCCCGGGACAACCTGGCCGAACTCCAAGAAGGCGCCAACTCTTTGCAGTTGGCCGAGGCCCAGGCCAAGGTGACCCAGGCCGAGTATGACCTGGCCAAGTCCCAGGACGAGCTGGCCGAGATGGAGGCTGGCCCCGACCCCCTGGTTGTGGCCCAGGGCCGGGCCAAGGTGATCCAGGCCGAATACGACCTGGCCAAGGCCCAGGACGACCTGGCCAAGATGGAAGCCGGCGCCGATCCCGACGACGTGGAGGTGGTCCAGGCCCGGCTGGTCAGCGCCCAGGCAGAGCTGGAGGACGCCCGGGCCGCGCTGGAGGCCGCCACGATGGTCGCCCCCTTCGATGGAACCGTGGTTGATGTGGGGGCCGAGGTCGGCGACCTGGTATCGTCCAACACGGTGGTTGTCACCCTGGCCGATCTCTCTCACCTGGAGATCGAGGCCCTGATTGACGAGACGGAGATCAGCCGGGTGGAGATAGGCCAGGAGGTGCAGATAACCTTCGACGCCTTGCCCGGCAAGAGGTTCAGCGGCAAGGTTCTCTCGGTGCCCATACAGGGGACGCTCAGCCAGAACGTCGTCACCTACGACGTACCGGTCAGCCTTGAGGGAGCCGAGGACGCCTCGCTCAAGCCGGGGATGACCGCAAACCTGAAGATCACAGTGGGCCAGGGGGAGAACGTGCTGCTGGTGCCAGCCATGGCTGTGCAGTACGGAGAGGGGTGGCCCACCGTGTTGGTGCAGGATGACCCCCCCGATGCACCACCTGTGATGACCGATGTGGAGGTCGGGCTCTCCGACGGGACCTACACCGAAGTTGTGCGGGGGCTGAACGAGGGCGACCAGGTGATGATCACCTTCGCCCCTCTGGAAGAAGAGGGTGGCCTTTTTGGCTTTCGCGAGCTACGCGAGGTGATGCCCGGCCAGGGAATGGGCGGTGGTTCTGTGCCCCAGCGAAGGTAGGGGAAGAAACGATGAACGTTGTTCAAGGCGTTCGCCTAGCCCTGCGGGGCCTGGCCGCTAATAAACTGAGGTCGGCCTTGACCGTCTTGGGCATCGTCATCGGTGTGGCAGCGGTCATCGCCCTGGTATCTGTAGGCCAGGGTGCTAAGGCAGCGGTGACCCAGAGGTTTGAGGGCCTGGGCGCCGAGCTGCTAGTGGTCTCGCCGGGGACCAGGTTCTCCGGAAGGGTATCCCTGGGCGCTGCCAGCGCCCAGAGCCTGACTAACGAGGACGCGATGGCCATCGCGCAACTGGCGACCCTGGTAGAGGCCGTCGCTCCAGAGTACTCCTCCGGTCGGGCCCAGGTGGTCTACGGGAACAGGAATACTCAGACGACGGTCTTGGGCGTCACCCCCGAGTACCTGACGGTGCGCAACTGCGAAGTGGCCCAAGGCCGCTTCGTTATCCAGCAGGACGTGCAGGCTTTGGCCAAGGTCTGTGCTCTGGGGGCCACTGTGGCCGAGGACCTCTTCGGGAGCAACCCCATCCAGGTCCTCGGCCGCAACGTCAAGATCAACCGCCAGAACTACCAGGTGGTGGGGGTCATGGCCAGCAAGGGCCAGGCCGGCCTGGCACAGCAGGACGATCAGGTCTTCATCCCTTTGAGCACCGCCCAGGTCAGGTTCGGAGGGGCCGGCAATGTCTCGCTCAGTGCCATCAACGTGCAGGCGAGCTCGACAGAGATGATCGACTGGGCTCAGGCGGAACTCAGGGCGATCCTGCGAGCCCGTCATGGCCTGGCCACCAGCCAATCGGACGACTTTACCGTGCGGGCTCCAACTGAGATCGTAGAGCAGGTGGAGGAGACGACGGGCACCTTCACCATGCTCCTGGGCTCCATCGCGGCCATCTCGCTGGTGGTGGGGGGCATCGGCATCATGAACATCATGCTGGTTTCGGTCACCGAGCGCACTCGCGAGATCGGCATCCGCAAGGCGGTGGGGGCCAGGCGGCAGGATGTCCTTTTGCAGTTCCTAATCGAGGCCATGGCCCTGAGTGGGCTGGGGGGCGTCGTTGGCGTTCTGGGTGGCTGGGGCGTAGCCCAACTCCTGTCGAGCATGGGGGGTGAGCTTCTTGGTGCCCTGGGCTCTCGGGGTTCGGCCCCTCTGGTCACCCCAGGGTCGGTGGTGATGGCTCTGGGCGTCTCGGTGGGTATCGGTCTCTTCTTTGGCATCTACCCTGCCGGCCGGGCATCGAGTCTCAATCCCATCGAAGCCCTGCGCTACGAGTGAGGGCGACCTCCACAGCCTCCGCCCGAGCCGACCCTCGCCAGTCTCCTCCGACCTGTGCGAAGAGGAGAAGCGGATACGTGTTCTCCTTCTCGGCAGGGGGCAGGGCACTCTCTTCGAAGAAGCAACCAGTGGCCCTTGCTGGTGATCTCAACGCGTGTGTCCCGGCGTACTCTCTGTCACGCTGAGAGTACCCAGCCGGATCGCATCGCCAATGTCATTGCCCAGGTCGTCGATCCAGCGGTTCCTGGAGAGGTCGGCCAGGCGGTACATCCCCGTGAGGAGGGCATAGTCTCCCTCTGGCAGATCCCCAGGCAAGGGCATGTCGAACCATTGTACCAGCACCAAACCAGGGCTCCAGTAGCGCTCGTGAAGGCCAAAGCCATAGCACTGAGCTACCAGCGGTCCAGTAGAGGCGTGCAGGTGGTTGAAGAGACTGTGAGGGACGCCAATCTCCTGCGGTGGGATGTCGAGGAAGGCCCAGTAGCTGGCAAAGCTGACCACCTCTCCGGGCGTGGCCTCCGAGGGCAAGGTATACCCAAGGAGACAAAGGCCGGAGTCCAGGACCTCAAAGGTGCGATTGTCGATGAGGCCCAGTATCTCCTCCGCAGGGTGAGAGGTCACCACTCTGAGCCGTGCGCGGAGCTCCTGACCGGGAAAGATGACCAGCCCCCTATCCTCTCCGCCCATAAGACTGATGGTCCTTTCGATGCGATCCGACGAGCGCATCAGCAGGTATACTCCCGGCTGGGCAGCGGGCAAGAGTAGCGCTTCGCTGCTGCCGTGACCAAGGAACACTGTCTTGACCTCTGGCTCCAGTAGGTAACTCAGCTGCGAGGGCTGCTCGTCGCTCGTAGAGTTGGATCCCTGGGCGACGATCCAAGCCTGGTCTGTGCCTGTCGCCACCACCCGGCGGCGGACCATGTTGGCCGTTGATCGCCAGAAGCGATAGGGGACGCCGTAGCCACCCGCCGTGTCGTGACCAGCCACAAAGCCCTGCAGGTACATGACGGAATAGGTCTGCCAGGCAACCACCAGGAGCACCCCGGCCCACAGGGCGAGCTGGACCAAGATGCGCCACCGAGCTTGGTCAGGTCTATGCCTGTTGGACGCGCGGATGGACCAATCGACGACCACGCCCATGGCCAGGAATCCCGCAGGCCACAGGATGACCAGGCTGTGGGGGGCCAGCCGACTCATCTGTGTGGGGGAAACCAGTAGGGGCACCCACAGCCAGACGGCAAGCACCAGGTACTTGGCAGGATCCTGGCGCTCCTTCCAGCGGCTCCATGCGCGCATTGCCAGGGACACCAGGCCCACGAGCGAAGCCTGGAAGGCGCAGGCAACCAGCTCATCTAAGAGCGCCAGCCAACCCATTGTGGGAAGATACTGAGAGGCGGAAGCGCCGGCCAGGCTGGAGAGGTTGTACCCCGAATGGATCCAGCCGGCCCACTCTATTGCACGCACCAGGGAAACGATTCGGCCAGCTCTCTGGCCGAGTCCCTCGATAAGAGCCAGGATGTCCCTGGACTGATGCGTGGACTGGTAGTAGACGTAGGGGACGAGAGTGATCGCCGCCAGGAAAAGGCCCAACAGTCCCTGGCGCCAACGCACTCTCCGACGGTAGGCAATCATCAGGACGGCGACCACTGCCACCAGGGGCAGCGATGAGAGGGTGACGTTCAGCATAAGCCCCAGAGCGGCCCAGGCCAGCACCCATCCCCACGGACGACGATCCAAGAGTCCGGTGTAGAGACCGTACGCGAGCAGAACGGACAGAGGAACCAGCGCACTGGCGGGGGTGACCTCTCGCGCGACCAACACAGCCCAGGGGTTCGAGGCGAACAGGCCAGCCGAGACGATGGCTGGGCGCACGCCATAGTAGCGCCGCGCAAGGCGATAGCAGCCCAGCACCGCCGCCACGTTCAGCAGCGAGAGAAAGGCGGCGACGATCCGTGGGTCACGACCAAGGAGCAAGGGGAAGGCCACCACGAAGCTCATCCCCGGGGGCTCCGCTATGCCATCAGCGGACCCGACCCCGACCAGGGGGAGAAGCAGTCCATCCGCGATCCTGAGCCCCTGTAGCAGCAGGCGGGCCTGCTCTGCCCTGAAGGGGATCAGATCGAGGTGTCCCAGACGCAGAACGGCCCCCAGAAGGACGATGCCCCCCACGACGTGGTTCTCGGGACGGCCAAGATAGCATCTCAGGCGTGCCCAGGCGCCACGAACCGACGTCGCGAAGCGCCTCCTCGCGCTGGTCCAGTTGGCTCGCAGGCGCTGCAGGCGGCTGAGTGCGCAAGAGGTCAGTTTGCGCACCGCGAGCTGGCCGGCTCTGTGCATGGTCACCTCATCCTACTCGGTCTGGCGCATTGTAGCACCGGTACGTCTGCGGGACAAGGCGCGGACGCGTGGCGGGTAACGGATTGGTGTCTGGGGCGCGATGGGAGCAAGCCATGCGGCCGCATCGCTGCCCCGCGGGGCACGACGTTGGTGGGCCTGTCTGTCTTCTCGTTCTCGATATGGGTTGGGAGAGGAGACCCTGGCGGCTCCCACAACCCTCGAAGAGGCGGAGTTGACTCGGAACCAAGACTCTGGTTATATTGGCTGCCAATCGGAGTCAGGCCCGGAGCTATCCTACGTGAGAGACCGGGCCGAATAACGTCTCGTGCAAGAAAGGATGGTGAGGGGGCAGCATGTCGGAGAGCGAGAAGAGCTACTCGGTAGTCGAACTACAGGCCCGCTGGGACAAGATTCGCATCGCCAACCTGTACGACACATTAGACAGCATGGGATACCCCAATCAATGCCTGGACCTGACGATCAGACCCCTTTTCCCCCATCAGCATCTGGCGGGCAAAGTGGTCACGGCCAGGGGATGTCGGGATCCTCGTACCCGTGAGGAGATTCAGACGGAGGGACAGAAGAGCACGGTATCCCTGGTGTCTCTGAGGGACCTGGTCTTTCCCGGCGCTGCGGTAGTGCTCGAGTGTGGCGGCGAGCCCTACACTGGCAAGTTTGGCGAGATGACCAGTTGGAATATCCAGCAGGCCGGCGTGAAGGGGATCGTCATAGATGGCTACATCCGCGACCGACTGGGCCTGGAGGCCATTCCAGGCTATACGGTGTGCGCTCGCGGCACGTCTCCCGTCGAGTCTTGCAAGCGTTGGCGCATTCAGGCAACCAACGTGCCTATTGCCATGCCGGGCACGTTGACCAGCCAGGTGCGCGTCAGCCCGGGGGACTGGGTTGTGGGCGGTCCCGATGGTGTCATCATCGTCCCGCAAGAGATCGCCATGGAGGCCCTGGTCAAGGCCGAGGACATGGAAGCCCGAGAACAGGGCATGCGCACGGATCTCGCGGCTGGGATGCCATTTGAGGAGGCATACAAGAAGTGGGACCGCGCCTGAGCGGGAAAGCCCCTCCGGGGGGACGGAGCCGCTGGGCCTCTGATCGAAGCGGGGCATTGGGCCTGGTCGCCTCGTCGTCGGCGCCGAGGTAGATACAGACACCATACGTGGGCCGGCGGCTGCTGCCAGCGCCGGACGGGAGAAGGGTCATGAAGACGGTCAAGCGTGACATGGTCTATTGCTTTCATAGTCGGCTCAACAAGCCCAGCCTGACGGTGAGCCGCGGGGAGGTCTTTGCGGCCGAGACAGAACTCTGCACTGGACCGTGGCTCAAGAGCATCGACGACCGATGGTATCCGGGTCGCCCAGACCGAAGCTCTGGCCCAAACCCGGCCGTAGTGGTCGCGGTGGAAGGAGCCCAGCCGGGAGACTGTCTGGCAGTGCATGTCCACGACATCGTCCCCGACGAGCTGGGCTACACGGGATTCGGCCCCGGATCCACGCCCTTCCCGGACTGGATTCGACATCGGGAGTGGGGAGTGGTCACCAAGACGGTGCGCATTCGCGGCGGCCATGTCGAATGGACCGACGAGCTCAAGTTGCCGGTGGCGCCGATGATTGGCACTCTGGGCACCGCGCCAGCACAGGAGGTGTTCAGCAATGCTTGGCCGGGGCGCCACGGCGGCAACATGGACGTTCAGGAGGTCTGCAAGGGGGCGACGGTCTATCTGCCGGTCAACGTGCCTGGGGGCCTTCTGCATATAGGGGACGTGCACGCCATCCAGGGAGATGGCGAGATAAACTGTGGTGGCGGCATCGAATGTCGCTCCATCGTCACCCTCAGCGTGGAGGTGGTGGCCAGGCCTCGGCGAATGCAATGGCCTCGCATCGTCGATGACACGCACATCCTCGCGGTGGGCTGCGCCAGGCCGGCCGAGGATGCCTTCCGCATCGCTGTGGAGCAGCTTGTCTACTGGATGGCGGATCGCTATGGCCTTGAGGAAACAGAAGCCTTTCTGCTGCTGGGACAGGTTCTCGAAGCTCGTGCCACCCAGTTCGTCGATCCGCTCTATACCTACGTGGCCAAGATCAAGCGTGAGTATCTGCCGGACATCGAGCCGATGGGTTGAGGATCACCTGGCCAGTGAAAGGGGCTTGCACCGTCTCACGGGTGCAAGCCCCTTCAGAACGCCTACCTCTGGGCACGTGTCGCCCGGCCCGAGGCCAACGGGCATGTCCGTGTCGGCATAGCCATCGCCCCACGTTGGACTGGGAACAGTGGGACCGCCGGGACCCCATGTCGCCGTCGCCAACCTTGCAGACACTCGGCGGAGCGCATGACCGGGACCGGTGGCAGTCGTTCGCCCTATCGGGGTTCTGGCCAGAGGGCCAGGAACGCCTCGCTGGCGTGGTGCTCCCGAAGGTGCTCGAGGAAGAGCTGGTGGAGCTCGGCGACCACACCGGCATTATCGGCAGAAACGTCCTCTGTGGCCAGGGGATCCGTGGCCACATGGTACACCTCCGGTTCACCTTCTGCCCCGACCGGCGCGTACCCCCAGCGCTCGGTTATCAGAAACGGGGTGACGATCTCCTTGGCATCGGTTCGGATCGAGCCGATCCTCGGGTCGGTGTAGCGGCCCGAGACGGCGTACTCTCGGTGCGACGTGCCACCACCCAGAACGGCCCCCGCGAAGGACTCTCCCTCGAACGGTGCTTCCGGATCGGCCGATGTTCCGGCGAGCTCGAGCAGGGTCGGCAGGATGTCGATGGGTTGAGCTAGCAGGTCCAGGCTCTTGCCTTGGGGGATGTCGCTGCCGGCCAAGAGGAAGGGCACGTGGCCGATCTCCGGGTAGATGGGCCAAAAGCGATCGTCGCCTGGGTTGATGTTGCTCTTTCCGGTACGCCCGTGTTCGCCCAGCGAAGTGCCATGGTCTGAGGTGACCAGGACGATTACGTCGTCCCAAAGCTGCAAATCGTCGATCTTTTGTAGGACTCGGCCTATGTAGCGGTCCACCAGCTCGGTCTCTGCGGCATAGTGGGCCCACAGGTTGTGCAACTCGGCGTCGGTGTAGTCGGCGGAGCGCCCGTAGTTCGGGTGCAGCATGGGTGTGCCCGCGTAGTCGGGATCGTAGCGGCGCACCAGATACTCTGGCGGGTCCCAGGGCTCGTGGGGGTCGAAAAAGTCCACCCAGAGGAAGAAGGGTCCCGCCTTCCAGTTCTCCTCGAGCCAGCGGATGGTCGTGGCGGCCGTCTTGGCGGGGCAGGTCTCTGCCTCATATCGGCGGTAGCGGTTCATCCAACGGTGAAGGTCAACCAGGTTGTGTCCCTTGAAGTGCTTGCCATAGCGTGTCTTTTCCGGCGGCATGACTTGCTCGATGGGGTCGTTGAGATGCAGGATGACCCCGTCGCCCTCCTGACCACGGTGCTGAAACGCGGCGTCGAATCCGTGCTGGAATCCGGCGTTGAACAGGTGCGGGCAATCGCAGATGAGCTGCGATACGTAGCCGGCTTGTCGCAGGATCGCCGGTGCGTGGTTGGGACCGCTCTGTCTTCGATCCTGCCAGGGATAATGCGGCCAGCCGAGGACGCCGCCGGTCAGGTCTGTTCTGTGGGGGATGGTTGGGAAACTCCCCATGTAGAAGCTCTCT